>JAUNBU010000033.1 GCA_030526925.1 Bacillota bacterium
CCGCCCGCGCCGTTGCCCGCGTCCACCACCACGCGCAGGCCCTCCGCCTCGAAGGCGTCCTGAAGCGCCATGGCATTCATGACCGTCGCCAGCATCCCCATGTAGTCCGCTGTAGCGCGATCCATACTCTTGCTGGTCCTGCCTCTCCAGAAATTACCTCCGCCTACGACCACAGCAACCTGAACGCCCATCTCCGTCACTTCTTTGATCTGAAGCGCAACCTTCTTGAGCATATCCTCGTTGATACCGAAGTGATCGTCACCGGCGAGAGCTTCTCCGCTGATCTTCAGCAATACTCGTTTGTATTTCGCATCCATACACGACTCCTTTTGTCACATAATCTCGTTTCACATTATACCATAAAATATCACTGTTTTGGTGACAAATTTGCCAATCGTGCTATAATAATAATTAGGAGGTTGGATGCCATGTTTTATTTGCCTGATTTTTTCTACGATATCAATCTGTTTTCCGTTTCACTGAGACTGCTGCTTGCCATGATCTTCAGCGGCATCATCGGACTGGAGCGAGGAGCCAACAGGCATCCTGCCGGATTCAGGACCCATATACTGGTCTGCGTAGGCGCTGCTCTGGTAATGATGACCAACCAGTATCTGGTTGAACTTTTCGGCAGCGGGGATCCTGCGCGCCTGGGTGCGCAGGTCATCACAGGAGTCGGCTTTCTCGGCGTAGGCACCATTCTGGTCACCGGGCGCCATAAAATAAAAGGCCTGACCACAGCAGCGGGATTATGGGCATCTGCCTGTCTTGGTCTGGCGCTTGGTATCGGTTTTTATTCAGGCGCCGTCATCGCCGCCATGGTAATATTCGCAAGCCTGGCACTGCTGCCAAAGGTAGAAAATTATTTTTACAGAAAATCAAAGGTCATTGACCTTTATGTAGAGGTGGATTCCATCGAGCATCTCAAGAACATCACCAGATATATCCGCTCCATCGACGCTTCATTTTATGAGACGGATCTCGGTCACGCTTCAGCGATCACATCCGGCGGTGTCTCGTTTCACGTGTCCATGCGCCTTCCCAAGGATGTGAGCCACGAAAGCTTCATCGAAACCATAGAGAATATGGACGGTGTCTGCCTCGTTGAGGAAATCTGATTTCTCTCGGCTGACTGTGCTCAGCGATCGTTACACCCATACATCCAGCATCTTTTTTAGCTGTTCCATCTTCAGCGGCTTGGTCAGATAGTCGTTCATACCTACACGCTCCGCCTCATCTCTGTCATCCTTGAAGACATTGGCTGTCATGGCGATGATGGGCACGTCATGGTCGGATCGGTTCAACCCTCTGACCATCAGTGTTGCCTGGTATCCGTTCATGATCGGCATCTGCAGGTCCATGAAGATCGCCTTATAAAAGTTTTCTTCGGATTCGATGAACATATCCACCAGCTCTTCCCCGTTTTCTGCGATGGCTGCTTCAAAGCCCAGATCTTCCAGATAGGTGGATATCACTTCCCTGTTGCCCTTCTCATCCTCTGCCAGCAATACTATCCTACGGTCCTTTATCTTCTCCAGCTGCTGACGCTTGTACTCATCCACATCTTTGATGATCTCTTCCCCCTCTGCCACCTTGAAATCCAGCTCTACAGAGACACGCGTTCCCTCGCCTTCCGTGCTGTCGATGCGTATGGTCCCCTCCATGGCATCCACGATCTTCTTCACGATGGACATTCCAAGTCCGGCGCCCTGAATCTTATTGACCTTGGCATCCTCCGACCTGACGAAAGGCTCGAAAATATGCTCGAGAAATTCCTGAGACATGCCGAACCCGTTATCCTCACATATGAAATCGTAGGTGATCATCTCCGGGCTTTTGGACTTTTGCTGTTCTATCCAGATCTTCACGAAGCCACCGTCAGGCGTATATTTCACCGCATTGGTACCCAGATTTATTATCACCTGCATAAGATGACTGTAATCTCCCATGACGTTTTTATTCAGTGCATCCTTGGCAGACACGTTAAAAACGATCCCCTTTCTCTCTGCCAGGGGACCGATCAAGGTCCGTACCTCTTCCGCCAGGTGATCCATGCTGAACGGTTCTTCTTTTATCAGCATTTTGTCGTCTTCTATTTTCGTTATATCCAGTACATTGTTGACAAGGTCGATGAGATGATCTCCGGCAGCGCTGATCTTCTTGAGACATTCGCTTACCTTATCAATATCATCGATATGAAACCGCGCAATATCACACATCCCGATGATAACATTGAGCGGCGTTCTGATTTCATGGGACATATTTGACAAAAAATCAGTTTCTGCACGCTTTTCACTATCCGCTTTCAACATACTTCTCCCCTTTGCACAGCTTGACGGCACACAACACCGAAATAAAATCACATAAGATTATTTTAGCTGTTTCCGGGTACTATCTAAACAGTTTTTTATCGACACCAATCGACAGGATATTTCTTATTTCATCCTTTCCTGCTTGATTTTATGGTCGATCACGTGACGCTTGGCAAGCTCTGCCGTAACGTCCTGCAGCCCTATGCCCTGCTGCACCATCATCACCATGATGTGATACGTCAGATCTGCGATCTCATAGACCGTCTCCTCCTTGTCGTCCTTGGCCCCGGCGATGATCACCTCGGTGGATTCCTCTCCCACCTTCTTGAGTATCTTATCCATTCCTTTCTCGAACAGATAGGAAGTGTAGCTGCCCTCCTTCGGCTCCGCCTGCCGTCCCTTTATCATTTCGTATAGTCCATCATAAGAAAAAGGCGTTTCCTCCGGACCCACGTATTCCAGATTGAAGAAGCAGCTCTCAGCTCCCGTGTGGCATGCCGGTCCTTTTTTGATCACTTCCACCACCAGGGCATCACCGTCACAATCAGAGGTAATGCTTACCACCCTCTGGGTGTTGCCGCTGGTCTCTCCTTTTCTCCACAGCTCCTGGCGGCTTCTGCTGTAAAAGCAGGTTCGTCCTTCCTTCACGGTGATTTCCAATGCCTCACGGTTCATATATGCCAGGGTCAGTACCTGTTTGGTATAGTAGTCCTGCACGATGGCAGGGATCAAACCCTTCTCGTCGAATTTCAATTTATCTATTTCCATCTTACTTCTATGCCTTCCTCTCTCAAATACTCCTTCAGGTCTTTGATCCTGATCTCCTTATAGTGAAAAATGCTGGCTGCCAGTCCTGCATCTATGCCCCTGTGTTTGAACAGCTCCGAAAAGTCCTCCATTTTGCCGGCGCCGCCGGATGCTATGATGGGTACGTTGACCCTGGCTGCCATCTCATCCAGCATCTCCAGATCGAAGCCGCCCTTTACACCATCC
The DNA here is from genome assembly GCA_030526925.1 of Bacillota bacterium. Taxonomy (GTDB): domain Bacteria; phylum Bacillota; class Clostridia; order Peptostreptococcales; family Anaerovoracaceae; genus Lentihominibacter. Next base: position 3,306 of record JAUNBU010000033.1, read on the forward strand.
GTATCGATGCTGTTTACAACCAGCTCTCCCGCGCCACGATCTACACCATCTACCGCCCACTGAAGGGCATCGATCCCCGTGTTCTCGCGCCCGCCTTTAGCGAACAGCTTGAAGCTGCCGTCAACTCTCTTGATGTCCATGCTCAGCACCACGCACTGATCTCCGTATTTCCTGGCAGCCTTGCCGATAAGCTCCGGATCCTTGATGGCTCCGCTGTTGACGCTCACTTTATCGGCTCCGCACTTGAGCACTCGGTCAAAGTCCTCCAGAGTATTGATGCCTCCCCCTACGGTCAAGGGTATGAATATGCGGGACGCCACCTGCCTTAGAATATCCGTAAACAGCTTCCTCTCTTCCACGCTGGCTGTGATATCGTAAAACACCAGCTCATCGGCGCCCTCTCTATTATAAAACTCTGCCATCTCCACAGGATCCGAAACATCCCGGATCCCTTCGAAGTTCTTTCCTTTTACGACTCTCCCGTTCCTAACATCCAGGCACGGTATGATTCTCTTTGTTATCATTATTCTCTTTCCTCTGCTTCTCGCTTTGCTCAAAATAATTATTTCGCCAGCTCCACGGCTCTCTCCAGATCCAGCTTGCCGGTGTATATAGCCTTTCCCAAAATGGCTGCCGATACCACATCCTTTAATGCGGTGATCTCCTCCTCAAAGCTGATGCCGCCCGATGCCACGATATCCAGCCCGTCTATTTTCGCAAGCTTCCTGTAGACTTCCATATTGGTGCCCTGAAGTCCGCCGTCTCTGGAAATATCCGTGTAGATCACCGTCTTGACGCCCAGATCACGCAGCTTCCTGCAAAATTCCAGACCGTCATGCTCCGTTACTTCCTTCCACCCATTGACGGCGACCTTTCCGTCCTTCGCATCCACACCTACGGCGATCTTCTCTCCGTACCGGGATACCATCTCCTTCAAAAACTCAGGTTCCTTAACAGCTATGGTCCCCAGGATCACCCGACCGACGCCCAACTCAAGATACTGCCTTATCCGCTCTTCATCCCGGATACCGCCTCCCACTTCAACGAACATATCCACCTGCTCTATGATATCTTTTATGGTTGCGAAATTCACCAGCTGTCCGTCCTTTGCTCCGTCCAGATCCACCAGATGGATGCAGTCCGCACCCTTCCGCTTAAATGATCCGGCTACGTCAACGGGGTTTTCGCTGTAGACCGTCATCTTATCATAGTCTCCTTGAAAGAGCCTTACCGCCTTACCGTCTCTCAGATCTATGGCGGGAAAAATCTTCATATCGCTGCTGCCTCCTATTCCATTGCACTGTTTTCGTTTTATTCCGTCTTGCCTTCTTTGGCCTTATCACCTGTTCTGCGCCGCAGCACGCACCCTACAGCTCCATGAAAGCCCGCAGTATATTCAGCCCCGTCTCTCCGCTCTTTTCCGGATGGAACTGGGTCCCGTAGACGTTGCCATTTCGCACAGCGCCGGTGATCTTGATGCCGTATTGGGATGATGCGATGGTGCTCTCTTCACAGTCCTTCCCGTAGAAGCTATGGACGTAATACACATATTCACCTTGCTTCAGATACTTGAACAAGGGCTCTCCTTCCGAAAAAGCCAGGCTGTTCCAGCCGATATGGGGTACCTTCAGCCCCTCAACGCCGGCTGCCGCCAGATCCTCCTCGATGGAAGCGATAGTCCCTTTGATCAGCCCCAGACCTTCATGCCTGCCGTATTCAAAGCTTTCCTCAAAGAGCAGCTGCATCCCCAGACATATGCCGAGAAGCGGCTTCCCGGCCTTCCCTTGGGATTTTACCACATCCGCCAGCCCTGCGCTTTGCAGCTTACCGGCGGCGTCCTCGAAAGCGCCTACCCCGGGCAAAATGACCCTGTCTGCACTTTCTATCTCAGCGGGATCTCCCGTCACCTTTGTCTCGGCGCCCAGATACTTGAGTGATGCCGTCAGTGAAAACAGGTTCCCAACTCCGTAATCTATTATCGCTATCATCTATAACACTCCTTTTGTAGAGGGAATTTCATCTGCAAAGGCTTCTTCTATGGCGCACGCCTGCCGCAGGGTGCGCCCCAGGCTCTTGAACACCGCCTCTATGATATGGTGGGTGTTTTCTCCCGCCAGCATTTTCACATGCAGTGTCAGCCCCATGGCTCTCGTCATGGCCTCAAGGAATTCTTTCACCAGCTGGGTATCGAAGGTTCCCACTTTTTCTGTAGTCATCTTCACGTCAAATTCCAGGTGAGCCCTGCCGCTCATATCCAATGCGCATAAAACCAGCGCTTCATCCATAGGCAGCAGCATACTGCCGTATCTGCATATGCCCTTCTTTTCTCCCAGAGCTTCCTTAAAGGCGCTGCCCAGAGCGATACCTATGTCCTCCGTCGTATGGTGATCGTCTATATGTGTATCCCCACTGCAAGTCAGGGAAATGTCGAATCTGCCGTGCCTTGTGAACAGCTCCAGCATGTGATCGAGAAATCCGCAGCCCGTGCTGATCTCGTAAGCGCCGGCGCCGTCTATCTCAAGCGCCAGCTCTATCTGCGTTTCCCTGGTATTCCTGACGATTTTCTGTCTTCTCATGATTTTTCTCCTTTCGTCATACCTTCTCTTTTCTCCTGCCGCAACTTCTCATCCAATATCTCTTTCGTAGCACGGATCAGCATTTTCATCTCTTCATCCGTTCCGATGGTTATCCTGACGAAATCATCTATCTTCGGCTTCTTGAAATATCTCACGATGATATTGCGCTGTCGAAGGGCTTCAAAATATTCTTCCCCTCCCATATGTCCGCTTCTTGCGAATACGAAATTGGCTTTAGACGGGAGCACTTCAAACCCAAGCTCCCTAAGCTCTGCCGCCAAGCTTTCCCTGGTCTCGATGATCTTCCGGCAGGTCTCCCTGAAATATTCCCGGTCCTTTATGGCTTCTCTGCCTGCCAAAATTGAAAGACGGTTAAGGTTATATGGGTTAAAACTGAATTTTATCTTGTTCAAATCCGCTATGACATCCTCATGTCCCATGGCAAACCCGATCCTGGCTCCCGCCAGACTCCTGGATTTGGAAAATGTCTGTACAACCAGCAGATTGTCGTGGCCGTCTAAAAGCGAAACTGCGCTTTCCCCGCCGAAATCAACGTATGCTTCATCTATGATCACCAGCTGATTCCTGTTGGCATCAAGGATGCTTTCGATCTCTCCGAGTGACAGCGCCATTCCCGTAGGTGCATTGGGGTTGGTAATGACGATGGTCCCCTCCGCTCCGTAATAATCCGAAGGGCATACGGTAAAGTCATCCCTCAAAGGCACCTTCATACCTTTGGCTCCGAAAATATCGCAGTATACGGGATAAAAGCTGTAGCTGATTTCCGGGAAATAGATCCTGCCATTTTCCGGCTGAAACGCCATGAAGGCAAATGCCAGTATTTCATCGGACCCGTTTCCTACCATCACCTGATGCGTCTCAAGCCCGTAATACTCCGCAATGGCGCCTACCAGCTCCGCAGCCTCGGGATCCGAATACAGCTTCAGCTGCTCTGCCGTCTCAGGATCCCACTGCAGGACTTTACTCACGCCCGGCGCCGGCGGATAGGGATTCTCATTGGTATTGAGTTTTATCAGCCTGCCGGGGACCTTTGGCTGTTCTCCCGGCGTATATGGCTCAAGCCCTCCGTATCTGCCGTTTAAAAATCTGCTCATTTTATCTGCTCTCCCAGTTTTTTCAGCATGTGGCTGATGATTTCATTCTCAAATTTGAAGCTGGTCTTGTTGGCGATGAACCTGGCGCTGATGTCTCGAAATTCCTCGGTTATCTTCAGGTGGTTCTCCCTGATGGTATTGCCCGTCTCCACTATGTCCACGATCACGTCCGTCAGCCCTAAAATCGGCGCCAGCTCGATGCTGCCGTTCAGTTTGATTATTTCAATATCACGGTTCTTCCTGCCGTAATGATCCTTGGTGATATTCACGTATTTGGTGGCAACCCGCAGAGTACGATCCGTATCCTCCACGTAATCTTCGGGAGCCGCTACCGCCATCCTGCATTTGCCGATTTTTAAATCCAGCAGCTCGTAGACGTCGGCTCCTGTCTCCAGCAGTATGTCCTTGCCAACGATGCCCACATCCGCAGCATGATGCTCCACGTATATGGCAACATCGCTGGGCTTCACCAGCAGATATCTGACGCCCTTTTCCGGGCTCTCGAAGACAAGCTTCCTGTTCTGTTCGTAGTAACCGGGGCAGTCATAGCCGATGGAAGCCAGGATGTCGTAAACCTGATCTCCCAGCCGCCCCTTTGGCAGTGCGATATTCAACATTAGACTTCCTCCTTTACCGGTTCGCCGTTTCTCATGACGTACTTTTCTCTATACCTCAGGCACTCCGGTATGGCGGTCTCAGCGCGCACCGACAGCCCTTCCTTCTGGAGTCTGCTGACAGCCCTTGCCACCTCCACCATGGAGTCTTCGCTGTTGTAGAGGAGTACCGCATCCGTATCGTACCTGGCAGCCTCATGCTGCCCCTTGGTCAGCTCATCCAGATACACGGCAAACCCGATGGCTCCCGCATCCTTTCCGAACAGCCTCATAGCCTTATCGTACTGGCCTCCCGCCAACACGCAGCCCGGAAGTCCTCTTATGTATCCCCGGAATATCATCCCGTTGTAGTAATCTATATCGTTTACCATGGAAAGGTCAAGCTGTACGTTTTTCGAGTATCCCAGGCTCTTTAATGCCTTGCAGTACTGCTCCAGGTCTTCCACATCCTTCTGCATTTCGCAGGTGATGGCCATATCTTTAGCTTTTTTGATGGTCCTGCCCATCTCTCCGTAAAGGAAAGGGATCTGGCAAAGCAGCTCCGTGTTTTTGCCGTCCAGCTTAGCTCTTCGAGCTGCTTCGGCAATGCCGGTGCTGTTCTTCATCCTGATGTTGTTGAGGACCTCCAGGTAAACGGCTTCGCTCAGGTCAAGGGCGTCCAGCAGGTGCTTGGTATACTGCATCTGAGATATCTCCAGCAGATAGTCGCTGTCTATAGCTCTCAGGGATTTGGCAGCCAGGAGGATCACCTCCAGAATACTGTGCCTAGTCACATCCCCCATGTATTCCAGCCCCATCTGGCTTATCTCCTTGAAGGAATGGTTCTCCTTGCTCTCTCTGTATACATTCTCTATGTAATAGAGCTTCTCGCTCTTATCTCTCGTAGCTCTCGTGTTGTTGATGACGCTCAAAGTCACGTCCGGCTTCATTGCCAGAAGTCTTCCGTCAAGGTCCGTAAAGGTCAGCACCCTGTCGCCTGCCAGAAAATCACTGTTTTCCGCATACAGTGAGTACTCCTCGAATTTGCCTATTTTATACTTCTTGTATCCGAACTTTTCATAGAGTACCCGAAGCTCCAGTGTGGCTTTCTCATCGGGTTTTAAATTATACTTCATGGTCCTGTCTTCCTCGCTCCTTTCGGTTTATCGCTTTACTGCGATATCACGGTAAATCATTACCGTTCTACAAGGTAATATTATAACGGGTCTGTGGTGAAATGTCCAGTGAAAAAAGAGAATTTACAAGCTCAAATATAGAAGAATTTACAGGCTCAGTCCGCCTGCTTCACTTTGTCGATGACGGCGATGATAAGAACGGCTCCTGCCGCCGTAGCCAGAGTGGCTATCAATGTCAGCATCCTGGCTCCGCTCACGTCCAGGATCACCCCTCCTGCCAGACTGGAAAAAACAGTGGTAACGGTCACCATGGTGGTAAACAGGGCCTGACCTTTGACCGCTTCTCCCCTGCTGCAGACTTGGTTTATGAAGTGTACCATGGCAGGAAGGAACAATGCGAATGAAATAAGCTGGAAAAACTGAGCGACGAAGATCATTGCCACCGACTGCGCCAGAAAGCACATGCCTATCTTAAGGGTGAATCCCACCGCCGCCACCTTCAGCATAAGCTGGCAGGAAAATTTACGCCTCAGCAAATCGAAGCATACCATGGTAGGGATCTCCAGAAATGCCATGAGGGACAGTATCCGCCCCATATCCTCGCTGTCGCCGCCCACCACGGAAACTATCTGCATCATGTAATTGTTCAGAATTGAATTGCTGAAATAAAGACCGATGACTCCCAGGTTCACAACGAAAAACAGCTTGTTTCTCTGTATGAACCGGCGCAGATCGATCTCTTCTTCTGCTTGCTCCGTTTCCGCAGGTTTTCCTTCCGCACCTTCTGATGCCCTTATGGCAGCTTTGTTATCCTTGATGGCTTTTGCCTTGTCGTATTGCCTCTTGGTAAAAAACAGGCTGAGAAGCAGCATGACCAGGATGACCTCCCCGGTGATGGGGAGCACCGTGACCCCGTGTCGCTCCACCAGTGTTCCCAGTACCGCCATCAGCAGGGAATAGGCCAGCGATCCCATGCTCCTGGCGACGCCAAAGTTGATGTGGATCCCGCATTCCTCCAGCTTGAACGTCAGTGAATTGAACAGAGGATGCAGTACCGTATGCCATGCGATGAGCAGCACAAAAATAACAGCCAGTGCCAGTGTCTTGCCCTTAAAGGCAAAAAGACCCACCGTCATGACCATCATCATTATCGTCATTATTTCCGTTATACCGATCAGGGATATTTTCTTTACCCGATCCGCCAGATCGGCAACAAGCGGCTGCATTACCACCGCCAGAATATTGGCCGCCGCTAAAACCACCCCGATCTCAGAGTTGGAATAGCCTCGCGCCAGCAAAAAAACCGAAGCGAAGCTGCTGGCGACTCCGTAGAACATCCAGTAAGTGCCATGGATGCAGGCGTATTCAAAGTTCAAAAGCTTTTTCATATTTCTAAATTACCTTCTGTTGATCACCGATGCCAGATAAGCTGCCCCGAATCCATTGTCGATGTTGACCACTCCCACACCGTTGGCACAGCTGTTTAACATGGAAAGCAGCGCCGAAACACCACCCAGGTTGGCGCCGTATCCGATGCTGGTAGGCACTGCGATGACCGGCGTCTCCACAAGGCCGCCCACTACGCTGGCAAGCGCCCCCTCCATTCCTGCAACCACGATCACCACATCTGCCTCTCTTATTCTGTCCAGCTTGGCAAAGAGTCTGTGGATCCCCGCTACGCCCACGTCGTATATCCGATCCACTCGGTTGCCCAGGATCTCCGCCGTCACGGCAGCTTCTTCGGCAACAGGTATATCCGCTGTGCCCGCAGTCACCACAGCTACTTTTTTCTCCGGGCTCCGGAACGCATCGCCCGGCTCTTTATCTTCTACAAGGATGATCCTCGCCTCCGGGAAGTATTTCGCCTCAGGGATATCTTCCCGCACCTTGCTGTAATCCTCCTGTGAAGCTCTGGTAGTCATGATGTTTCCGCCCTGAGCAGCCAGTTCCTTCATGATGTCACGGATCTGCTCGCTCGTCTTACCCTGACCGAATACCACTTCCGGGAATCCTGTACGAAGCTTTCTGTGATTATCTATATTGGCAAATCCCAGATCCTTAAAGGGCAGCTCCTTCAGCTGCTCCATCACCTCTTCAGTGGTGATTTGCTCCGACTTCAAATCCTCCAGCAATTCTCTTAAACGTCTCTCTTCCATCTGAATCTATTCCTCTCCTTGAATTTCATCGCTCCATCCTGCGAAAACGATCTGGTTCTTCCCCCGCCGCTTCGCTTCATACATAGCTGCATCCGCATTCTGAAAAAGCTCTTCATAGGTCTTGCCGTCCTTGGGATAACCTGCAACGCCTGCGCTTACCGTTATCGGCAGCTGCTGCTCTCCGGTCCCTGCGGACAGATGAGCGAAGATATTTTCGAATTTCCTCTCCATCTTTTCCCTGTCATCCATCCCTGCTGCGAAGACCATAAATTCATCGCCGCCAAATCTTCCGATGGCATCGGCTTTTCTAAACTCCTTTTTCAGTGCATCCGCCAGGTTCTTGATGGCTACATCTCCCGCCGCATGCCCCATGGTATCGTTGATGTTCTTGAAATCGTCTATATCAATAAGCAGGAAAAAACCTGCACTTTCCTTCTCCAGCATCTTGCTCAGCGTCTCTTTAAGTTCGCTCTTCTTCAGCAGCCCTGTGGCGCTGTCGAGACGGGCTTTTTCTATCAGCTTATGTTCTCTCTGCTGCTGTTCATCGATATTGATGAGCTTGCCGATGATGAAGGCAGGTTCATCGCCTTCCCAAATATATTTATATTGGAAAAGGGTCCAGAAATACTGATCTTCATTAGGCTTTTTCAGCCTTATCCGCATCTCTCCTTCTCTTTGCATGTCCTTTTTCTAGAGGGCACCCATCAGTATGTCCCGATCTGCCGGGAAGATGTACTTCTCCGAAAGGTTTTTGATAAAATCCTTCTGCTGCAGGTCACGCAGCCTGAAAATTTCCTTGGCGTTGGGACTGAATCTGATTTTATCACGCTTTATATCATACTGAAAAAGAACGGTATCGTAAAATTCCGCCAGCAGCTCATACTGTTTCTTTTCGTATTCCAGTTCACGCTGGGTGCGGACAAAGAGCCATACAAAGAGTATCGCAAACAGCACCACCGCCAAAACTACCATGCCCGTAGCCACCAGGCTGTGGATGACCATGCTCTGTGAATAATCTTCCAGTATGAATATGACATCGTCCATATCAACGGCAGACGAGCTTTCCTGACCGGTGGTAAAGGAGGTCAGCAGTCTCTCCGCCATCACGCTGAAGCTGCCATCGGCAAAATGGCGATACTGAAAAAATATCACGGTCACAAACAGAACCAGCAGACACAATCCACATATGATGCTAAAGAGCGCTTGCTTGTTTTTAAACACCACTCCTATATTGATGCTTTCCGGTTCCGTTTTATCATCTTGATTTTCTTTTTTATCAGAAGGACTATCCACCACAGACGGATACTTGCCTCCGGATGTCTCGTAATGATCGTAAAAATCATCTGCCGGAACAGGCTTGGAAAACAGGAATCCCTGGGCGATGTTGCAGCCTATTTTCAGCAAGTACCGGCACTGGCTTTTTGTCTCCACACCTTCGCACAATACGGTGATGTTGAGCCGGTTGCTGATGTCCACCAGATTAGGAAGCAGCGCTTCGTTTCGCTGCCTGTGTTCCTCGTCTTCATCCAGAAAGCTTCTATCCAGTTTCAGAACATCAAAATCCATTTCCTGCCATATATTGATCCCCGAATAACCGGAACCGAAATCATCGATGGACACCTTGTATCCGTATCCCCTCAGCCGGTTCAGCAGCCTCTTGGCGCTGTCAAATTCACGCAGGAATATATTCTCCGTCAGTTCAAACTCTATGTATTCCGGCGGTATGTCATAGCTGCTGACGATCTCGTGAAGGCGCTCCGCCGTATCCTCCTCGTACAGATGAAGCCTGGACAGATTGACCGAGGTGCACACTATGGGAAGCTTTTTCTCCCGCCGCAACGCCATGTGCTCACAGACCTGTTCGCACACCATGAAATCCAGGTCGATTATGGATCCTTCCGACTCCATTATAGGAAGGAAGTAGCCCGGACCTACGATCTGTCCGTTTCTGGCGATTCCTCTCACCAGCGCCTCCGCACCGAGGATCTCCCCTGTCTTGATATTCACCTTGGGCTGCAGATAGAAGCATAGCCGCCTCTCACGCATCGCCAGGTTGATTTCCTTTTCCTTCTCGTACCGCTTTTCCAGGTACTCCTGCATACTCCTGTCGAACCAGACAGCATGAGATGAGCCCTGCTTTTTTGATTCCTTTCGCGCCACGTTGGCTTCGTCCATCGCTGTCAGGATATCTCCATCTTCCACGGGACATATGCCGCACGATACCTTCAGCCTGCAGTTTGGAAAGTACTTTTCCTGGCGTCCTAAAAACGTCCGGGCACGTTCCCTGTACTCGTTCATGATGGTCTTCGGTGAAATGGGGTCATCGAAGATAGCCAGACTCAAAAAATGATCCGAGAATATCCTGTCGCAGAGAACCACGTCGGGGAAGGCGTTCAGCTCTTCCTCCACTTCCTGCAGCAGCCGGTCTCCCGCCCTCAATCCATAGATCTGGTTGACAGATTCGAAATTGGTTATATCAAAATAAAACAGGAGGTAGGTCCCTTTCCTGTTGCTCTCTGCTATGATGTTTTCCGCATTGGCGATAAACAGTTCATGCCTGTGCATAAGAGCCTCCTTGTCCCCTGTGAAAACGGAATACTGATTCAGAATGGGGAATATGACTAAAGCAGCTTATCGTAATGGTATCGCCTTATTACCGTAAGTTTTAATAAGCAAGTCCTCAGTAAACCAATAGTTGTTATCCACTATATTGCCATTTATTTGGTACTTGTTTCCGTTGGAATATACCAGGTAAGAGTAGCCGCCTGTATGATATATAGCGCTATAAACTGTCAATATCCCGTTGCCATCGATCGAAAATACCAGCCGAATTTGATTGACGGCTTCGCTGTTCCCATATATAAATTCATCTAGCTTATTGCCGTAACCATTCTTTGCGATCCACTCAAACGGCTTAATCGAGGTTCCTCCGGTTGTCGTCCAGATAGTGTCCTTTTCAATGTTCATAAAAATCTCTGAATCATTATAATCATATTCCCCATAAAGCTCCTCAAGTCCTGCCTGCATATTGGCAAGCAAGGCAT
>JAUNBU010000223.1 GCA_030526925.1 Bacillota bacterium
GGAGACCTGGAAAAATTGAAAATAGCCGTGGACTACGGTGCGGATGCCGTATACTTTGGCGGCGAAATGTTCAGCCTGCGTGCAGGCGCCGGAAACCTTTCCATAGAGGAGATAAAGGAAGGCGTTGAATACGCCCATGCAAAGGGCGTCAGGTGCCATCTGGCGCTGAATATCTTCGCTCACAACGAGGACATAGAGCCATTAAAAGGCTACTTGAGAGAGATCAAGGAAATTCCCATAGACGCCTTTATCGTATCCGATCCGGGAGTGTTGGCGCTGATCAAGGAGGAAATTCCCGATGCGGAGCTGCACCTTTCCACCCAGGCCAACATGACCAACTACGTGACGGCGGGATTCTGGCATAAGCAGGGCGTGAAACGTCTGGTGCTGGCGCGGGAGCTGACCTTTGCGGAGATTTGTGAGATACGGGAGAATATCCCCGAAGAGATGGAGCTGGAAGCTTTTATACACGGAGCCATGTGCATTTCCTATTCGGGCAGGTGCCTTCTCAGCAATTTCATGATAGACCGGGACGCCAACCGTGGGCAGTGCGCTCATCCGTGTCGCTGGAAATATCAGCTGGTGGAGGAGCAGCGTCCGGGGGAATACTATCCGGTGGAGGAGGACGACAGAGGGACTTACATCCTCAATTCCAAGGATCTCTGTATGCTGGAGCATATTCCGGAGCTTGTAAAGGCGGGGATCGCTTCCGCCAAGATAGAGGGGCGTATGAAGAGCGTTTTCTACGTGGCGACCATCGTGAGCGCCTACAGGAGAGCCATCGACGCCTATTATGCGGACCCTGAAAACTATAAATTCGATCCCGGGTGGATGACTGAATTGAAAAAAGCCAGCCGCAGGGAGTTCACCACTGGCTTTTACTTCGACAAGCCGACCAATGAGGATCAGAACTATCAGACCAGCGCTTATACGAGGGAGTACAGCTTTATCGGCATGGTGAAGGCTTATGATCCCGTGACATGTATGGCTGTTGTGGAGCAGAGAAACAAGATGAATCTTGGGGATGAGATCGAGGTTTTCGGACCGGATCGCAACTTTTTCACCCAGAAGCTGACGGTGCTGGAGAATGAGGATGGAGAGCCGATCGATTCGGCGCCTCATCCGCAGCAGATTTTGCACATCAAAATGGAGCAGCCTGTGGCTGAGAAATATATATTGAGAAAGAAAAAGTAATAAATAAAAGGCAAGTAATAAATAATGTGAGTTTAGATGAAGAAAGGAGAAAAGAATGTCATCTGATTCCGGGCCCTTGTGGGGACAACTTATTTTATTAGCTGTATTGATAGCGGTAAATGCATATTTTGCCGCGGCGGAAATGGCAATGGTTTCCGTCAACAAGAACAGGATACGCTCTTTGGCGCAGGAGGGAAACAAGAAGGCGGATCGGCTCATCAAGCTGATCGATGAGCCAAATCGATTTCTGTCTGCGATCCAGGTCATCATCACTCTGGCAGGGTTTCTTGCCAGTGCGGAGGCGGCGGTAAGCCTGTCTGACGATGTGGGCGCCTTCCTGGCACGTATCGGTATCCCTTACGGGGAGGACATATCCGTGGTGGTAGTAACGCTGATCCTGTCCTTCTTTACTCTCGTTTTGGGAGAACTGTTTCCGAAGCGTATCGCCATGCTCCATGCCGATGGCATTGCCATGGCGGTGGCCAAGTCTATCGTAGTGATTTCCGTGCTGTTCAAGCCGGTGGTGTGGCTGCTTTCGGTGACTGTGACGCTGCTTCTGAAAATATGCAGGCAGCGTACGGATGTGACCAATGTGGAGTATTCGGAGGATGATGTGGTTTCCATGCTGGAGGCGGGGCAGGAGAGCGGCGAGCTGAAGGAAGAGGGCAAGAAGATGATCACCAGTATCTTTGCCTTTGACGATATGCTTGCCTATGAAGTAATGACGCCGAGGACGGATGTGTTTTCCATAGATATCAACGCTCCGACGGAGGATTACATCGACGAACTGATGGAGCTGCGGTACTCCAGGATTCCTGTTTACGAGGACGACAGCGACAATATTATAGGGATCCTTTACATCAAGGATTATCTCATCAAGGCGAGGGAGGACGGATTCGACAACGTGGACTTCCGGTCCATACTGCGAAAGCCTTACTTCGTGCCGGAAACGAAAAACATCGATTCTCTGTTCTTTGAGCTACAGACCACCAAGCAGCATATTGCCATTCTTATCGATGAATACGGTGGGTTCTCGGGTATCGTTACCATGGAGGACATCATCGAGGAGGTCATGGGCGATATAGATGATGAATACGATGAGGATGAACCGGAGATTGAAAAGCTTTCCGAGGATAGCTATGCTATGGACGGAAGCATGGATCTGGATGATATCAA
>JAUNBU010000224.1 GCA_030526925.1 Bacillota bacterium
ATGAAAAAAAGACTTGGAGGATTTTAATATGACGTATTTACAAGCGATAATCTTGGGCCTGGCACAGGGACTTTCGGAGTTTTTGCCAATCAGCAGCTCGGGGCATTTAGCGCTTTTGCAATACTTCTTTGATGTCAGCGCAGAGAACGTACTGCCTTTCGCCGTACTGCTTCATCTGGGAACTCTGGTATCCGTATTCATCATCTACTGGAAGGATATCGTAGAGCTGGTAAAGGAGCTTGGTGCGGTGATCAAGGATGTATTTACGGGTAAAGGCTTGCGGGTCAACGCCAATCCCACCAGACGGCTGGGCTTCATGATCATCGTTGCTACCATTCCCACCGCCATCATCGGGCTGGTGTTCAACGATGCGTTTGCCGCCCTTTACCTTTCGCTGATCGCTATCGGCATCGGTCTGTTGATCACAGGAACCATCCTCTGTATCGCAGAGCGCATGGGGAGGAGCAATAAATCTGTAAAGGAAATGAAGTTCCGGCATGCGCTCTTCGTAGGGATCATGCAGGGGATCGCCATATGCCCGGGTATCTCCAGATCAGGCTCCACACTGTTCGGTGGACTGATCTCAGGGCTCAACAAGGAGTTCGCAGTAAAGTTCGCATTTTTGATTTCCATTCCGTCTATACTGGGCTCCGTCATAGTAGAAGCGCCGGATGCCTTCAAAGAAGGACTGGATATGGCGCTGATAGGACCGGTGGCGGTAGGTGTCATCGTGTCGGCGCTTTCGGGAATTTTCGCCATCAAGGCGATGATCAAGCTGGTATCGCAGAAAAGGCTCATCGGTTTTTCATTCTACACATGGGCGTTGGGAATCGCAGTACTTGTTTATGCGACCATGTTCGTATAGACAGAAAAGGACATTAGAGGTTGACAAATGACGGAGACCAAGAGAAAGCCCGGCAGACCGCCGGGGAGCAAAAATAAAAACAGCAAGACAAGCAGCAAGACAGGCAAAGGCACCCAGGGCAAGCCTAGAGCAGGCACAAAGGCTGCGGCGGAAGCCGAGAGGCTGGCTGCCAAAAAGAGGCTGAGGGATGAGATCGTTTCTATTGTGCTCATTGCCGTGGGGGTATTTCTGGTAGTCGCATTTCAGACATCGGCAGCGGGAACCATAGGAACCGTGTTGTCCCAGTTTTTTAAAGGGCTGTTTGGATTCACCGCATATATCCTGCCATATTACTTCATAGTGTATGGCATCTTGTTGTTCACAAGGAAGACCATACATGTGGGTGTAAAATCAGTAATACTGTTGTTGGTCATCTTCCTGGCGCTGTCTTTAATGAATGCGGGAAGATTCATTCAAGCCGACATGATGGAAATCGGACTGGGTAATTTGGCTGTCCACTACAACAACGGAATGATCCTGGACGATGGAGGAGCCTTCGGCATGGTAGCCGGAGGAACCATCGTAAAGCTGATCGGTATTCCGGGACTTTACATATTCTCATTTGTAGTGATAATCATCTGTCTGCTACTGCTTATGGATTCTCCTGTATCCAGATTTTTTGAGAATATCAAGGCTAAGAAACAGCAGCGTGCTGTGGAGCGGGAAGAGCGGCTCAGGGCTAAGGAAGCGGAGCGCGCAGAACGTCAGCAGCAGATGGAAATGGATATGCTGGTAAGCGCCCATCAGCCTACACCGCCGCCTGATATGACCGAGGGACAGAGAAAGATCCTGGGGTACATGAAGGAAGACAGCTTCGAAGCAGGAAGGCGAGTTGTGGAAGAACCGGAGGAGCTGGACTTTTCCCTGGGAGAAGATAAAGAAAAGCCGAAGAAAAAAAGACGCAGCAGAAAAGCTGCTGCCGATATGGATACTGCAGGAGCAGCCGCAGATCAGGCAGCAGGCGCCGGGGCAGGCGATCCTGTCATCGTAGGAGGCTTTTCCCCGAAGGCCATGGAGGACAAGCTGACAAAGTCGGAAGCTGCCAAGAGTACCTTAAAAGATGAAGATTTCAATATTCAGGTGACTTCGGGAGAGAGCTATGAATTTCCGCCTGTAAGTCTGCTCAACAAGGGAAAGAGCAATACCAGGGGGCTAGATGATGAAAAAAGCCTGAGAATCAAAGCTGCCAAGCTGGAGGATACTCTGCAGAGCTTCAACATAGACGCCAAGGTGACCAATGTGACGCAGGGACCGGCGGTGACACGTTATGAGGTCCACCCTAACAGCGGGGTCAAGGTCAAGGGAATCAAAAATCTGGCGGATGATATAGCCCTCAACATGGAGGCTAAAAGCATCCGAATCGAAGCGCCGATCCCGGGAAAGCCGGCGGTCGGTATCGAGATAGAAAACGACAGGATCAACATGGTCACGGTACGGGAAATCATCGACTCTGCCGCTTTCCGAAA
>JAUNBU010000225.1 GCA_030526925.1 Bacillota bacterium
TCCATCCTGTGGCTTAAAATCGTCGCGTGATGGTCTCCCAGGTTTCCCGACAAAAGGATGGCGTCTCCCGCTCGGCAATTACCGCTGCTCACATCCCTGCCATCAGGAATTTCTCCGATCCCTGTGGTGTTGATGTAAAGACCCCCGTCGCCTTCCACCACCTTGGTATCTCCTGCCACGATCATGACTCCCGCTTCCTCTGCCTGTTTCGCCATGGAAGCTGCGATCTGATCCAGCAAATCGATTTCCAGACCTTCTTCCAGAATAAAGCCGCACGTCAGATACTTTGGCACGGCTCCCATCATCAAAAGATCGTTGACCGTGCCGCAGACGCATAGCTTGCCGATATCGCCTCCCCGAAAGACCAGGGGCGTTACTACAAAGGAGTCTGTGCTGCAGGCGATCTTCCCATTTACCTTTAGGACCGCCGCATCCTCCATTTTATCAAGCACCTGATTTTGAAAGTGCTTCCCGAATATTTCCTGCATCAGCTGGGCGGAGGATTTGCCTCCGCTTCCGTGTGCCATGGTGATTTTCATAGTTCCTCTTCTCTTCCGCAGCGCCTGTAACCTGCCAATAAGCGCCGCCTCTTTTTTTCTCAGTGTACGTTCCTGTACCAGATGCCGCAGGCTCCCTCCGCAGAAACCATGCATGGTCCGTAGGGCTCCACCGGACTGCACTTTTCACCGAACATAGGACACTGGTCCGGATCCAGCTTGCCCGTGATCACCTGTCCGCAGCAGCATTCCTTAGGAAGCTGTTTATCTTTGTAAAGCTCCCTACTGCCACCGTCGTATTGAGCAAATTCTTCTCTCAGATAAAGGCCCGAACCTTCGATGATCCCAAGACCACGCCACATGGCAGGCCCCGGCTCAAAGACACTCTCTATGACCTGCAAGGCTTTCCGATTGCCGTCTTCCTTTACGGCATTCTTGTACATGTTCTCCGTATGCCCTTCTCCTGCTTCGATCTGCCTGACGATCCTGTAAAGGGCTGCCAGGATATGCTCGGCTTCAAATCCGCCGACTACGAAAGGCTTTTTATATCGTCCCGCCAGCTGGTCGTATACCCTGCTGCCCGTGATGAC
The DNA here is from genome assembly GCA_030526925.1 of Bacillota bacterium. Classification (GTDB taxonomy): domain Bacteria; phylum Bacillota; class Clostridia; order Peptostreptococcales; family Anaerovoracaceae; genus Lentihominibacter. Next base: position 1,088 of record JAUNBU010000225.1, read on the forward strand.
GCTCACATGACCGGGACACAAAAACCCGTCTACGTCGTTTTGATTCTCGCAGATCCACTCCAGCGCTGGTATGGCTGTCTTAAGAGCCGTCACCAACTTGATATTGTAAATGCCTTTGACCTTTGCTTCCTGCAGCATCAGACCGTAGGCAGGCACTGTCGTCTCAAAACCTACAGCCGCCACCACATAGGTAACGTCCGGCCGCTGCTGTGCCTTTTCCATGGCTTCAAAGGGCGAGTACATCAGCTGCACATTGGCAGCCCCTGTTCCCTTGACATCTGAAAGACTGCCATTCTGCCCCGGGACCTTCATCATGTCCCCGAAGGTCAGCAGCATGTGCCTTTCCATGGATGCATACTCGATACACCTGTCGATATAGGCAGTAGGCGTCACGCACACAGGGCAGCCCGGACCCGAAATCAGTTTGATCTTAGGGGAGATCAGGCTCCTGATACCGTTTTTAAAAATGGACGATGTATGGGTCCCGCAAACCTCCATGATCTTCAGCGGTCTGCCGTTATAGCTTTTTAAATAGTCGATTACCTGTTTGATTTCCATAAGCTACCTCTATATCCCTCTACTGCAGGGCTTCCAGCTCTGAAAACAGGTCGATCAGCTCCTGGGCTTTATCCTGCTCCATCACCTCGATGGCGCAACCGGCGTGGACAAGAACGTACTGTCCTATCTGGGGCTCTATCAATCCTGTATTGACGTCAACGATGTTGCCGTTAAAATCCACCTTTGCCTTATCTCCGGAAAGCTCTACGACCTTTCCCGGTATTGCGATGCACATATTACTGCTCCTCCTCTTCCGGGATCTTGCAGACGTCGATCCATTCTATGGATTTGGAAAACTCCGCCAGCTCGTCGCAGGTCAGCTCTATGGCGCTGTTGCTGCTGCCGCACGCCGGGAAGATGGTCTCAAACCGCCTCATGGAAAGGTCGGCGTAGATGTCCACCTCTTCGTTATCTATGGCAAAGGCGCATACGCCTCCTACTGCATGTCCCGTATATTCCAAGACCTCTTCCGGACTGAGCATCTTCGCCTTGAATCCGAACTGTCTCTTGAATTTCCCGTTATTTATCTTGCTGTCTCCCGCCGTCTGGATCAGGATGCAGCCGCCTTCCGGCTTTCGGAAGGAAATGGTCTTGCAGATCCTGGCAGGCTCCGTTCCCGCAGCCTGTGCCGCCAGCTCAACAGTGGCACTGGAAACATCAAATTCCCGGATCCTGTCCTCGATCCCCAGCTCCTTAAAATATGCCCT
>JAUNBU010000226.1 GCA_030526925.1 Bacillota bacterium
CGGCACCACGCAGATGCATTTCCAAAACATCTTGCAGACTTGAGCCAAAACTGATATGATTTTTACATTAGGCGGCGACCCGCGAAAAGACAGAAAAGAACCAGATAAGCCAGAAAAGGATCAACCAAAGATGAACAGCACAGATACCTTTTCCACCTACAACCCAATAATCAACTTCGCATTCTTCATCGGAGCCATCGCCTTCGGGATGATTTTCGTGCATCCCGCTTTTTTAGTATGCGCATGTGCCCTTTCTGCGGCATACTATCTGACCATCAAAGGCCTGCGAGGCTTGAAACTCATCGTAGGCATGATACCCGTGTACCTTTTCCTTTCCCTGATCAACCCGGTACTGAACACCAGAGGGCAGCAGGTCCTCTTTACATATTTCGGAGGAAGACCTTATACCCTGGAGGCGCTGTATTACGGCATGGCGCTGGCGGCTATTTTCGTTTCCGTCATTCTCTGGTTCGCCGCCTACAACGCAGTCATGACCAGCGATAAGTTCCTCTACCTTTTTGGCAGGGTGATCCCGTCCATTTCTCTGATCCTGACCATGGTGCTCAGATTAGTGCCCGGGTTTCAGAGGAAGACGGTCCAGATCAGCTCGGCGCGAAGGTGCATCGGTAAGGCGGGATCAGGGGAGACCAAGATGGAAAGGGCGGAGAACGGCATGACCATCGTTTCGGCGCTGACGTCCTGGGCGCTTGAGGGCGGCATCGTAACGGCGGACAGTATGCGAAGCCGGGGCTACGGCAGTGGCAGGCGGAGTACCTTTTCCATATACAGATTTGAAATGAGGGACAAGCTGCTGCTTGGCTGTATGATTTTGCTGATAGGAGTTATCTTCTTCTGCAGCGCAGGCGGGGCAACCAAAGCGAGCTATACTCCGGTGTTTGAGATCGCACCGGTCGACAATATCTATTCCGTGGTGGGGATTGCGGCGTATGCTGTTTTTTTGATCATACCCACCGCACTGAATATTATGGAGGCATTGACATGGCACATTTTGAGATCAAGGATCTGACCTTTTCCTACCCGACTGCCAAGGAGCGGCTGGCGCTGGACCACATCGATCTAAGCATCGGCGAGGGTCAGTACATAACCGTCTGCGGCAAGAGCGGCAGCGGCAAGACCACCCTTTTGAAGCATTTAAAAAGCGTTTTGACGCCTCACGGCAAGACCAGCGGAGAGATTTTATTTGAGGGAAAGCCTCTGGCGGATGCGGATTTGCGGCAGCAGTCGTCTAAGATCGGCTATGTCATGCAAAACCCCGACAACCAGATCGTCACCGACAAGGTGTGGCACGAGCTGGCATTCGGTCTGGAAAGTCTGGGCGAGGATCAGAAGACCATTCGCCTGAGAGTTGCGGAAATGGCAAGCTACTTCGGCATCCAGGGGTGGTTTCACAAGAACGTATCGGAGCTTTCCGGCGGGCAGAAGCAGCTGCTGAATCTGGCGTCCATCATGGCGATGCAGCCCAGCGTATTGATTCTGGATGAGCCTACAAGTCAGCTTGATCCTATCGCTGCCTCCGACTTTCTCAACACGGTCCGAAAGATAAACCTGGAGCTGGGGACAACTATAATCATCACAGAGCACCGGCTTGAGGATATTTTCCATGCCTCCGACAGAGTGGTAGTCATGGATCAGGGCAGGATCATCGCAGACGACGAGCCGCGAAAGATCGGAGAATTTTTAAAGAAAGAAAACAATCAGATGTTTGCCGCCATGCCAACGCCTGTTCAGGTCTACTACGGGGCAGGCAGCGATCTGCAGTGTCCACTTACCGTAAGGGAAGGCAGGAACTGGCTAAGCAAACATTTCGAGGATAAACAGCCGGTGATCACAGCAGTGGAGGAGCCTGCGGTGCCGGAAAAGGAAATCGGAACGCCTGCGGTCATGGTGAAGGAAGCCTGGTTCCGATATGAAAAGGATGCGCCCGATGTGCTGAAAGGTGTTTCCTTCAAGGTCCCTAAGGAAAAGCTGTTCGCCATCGTAGGCGGCAACGGCACGGGCAAATCCACTACCTTAAAGGCCATTTGCGACATCTGCAGACCTTACAGAGGTGAGGTCTTGATCGAAGGGAAGCGTGTTAATAAGTACGACGCCGGAACGCTGTTCAAAGGTATGCTGGCCATGCTGCCCCAGGACCCTCAGAGCCTCTTCGTGAAGAAGACCGTCCGGGAAGACCTTATGGAAATGCTTTACGGACAGGAAAAGAAGGATGCTTCCGCCATCGAGGAGGTGGCAGAGACCTGCGAGATCACTCATCTTCTGGAAAGCCATCCTTACGATCTTTCCGGAGGAGAGCAGCAGCGGGCTG
>JAUNBU010000227.1 GCA_030526925.1 Bacillota bacterium
TTCTGCGTCCGTGGTTCGGCTCCTCTGTCAGTCCAGCAGCTTGAAGCCAGTAGCGCAGGGACTTGACCATATTCGAACCAATCCCGAGCACATCCATCGGATTGTCTTCCTTAGAGATGAAGATATTCCCGTCTTGGGTGACACCACGCAGTCCCTTATTAATCCATCCCTTCCTGATAAAAAAGGTTTCATGGGCGCGGAATTTCATGGGAATCACACCTCTCTTTCGTTCTTAGGTACTTGTCCATCATGCAACCGCCATCAAGGTATTTTGCGGTGACGCACATCTTGCAGTGGACACATTTCTGCGGGTCAATATGGTAGCCGTCAGCATCAATTGAAATCGCTCCGGAACGGCAGAGCGACTCGCATTTAAGGCATTTGCGGCAAGCATTGAACTTTTTTACCTGATACGCCGCTTGCCGCTGGAGGGCTTCATGGTCAGCAACGTTCATAGTCCTGATTTTGATCGCAAAGTCGTAGCCATCCTGACGAAAAGGCTGGAGCGAGAGAATCGGGACATTGGTTCGAACGTCGAGGATAATGGTTTCGTTCAACAACTTCTTACCGAGTTCTGGTGCCAGCTTTCCGAACGGGGTAAACATCTGGACTAATTCGTCGGAATAGCTTCGAGTCAGTTTATAGATCTTAGCGTTTTCCTCGGCAGAACAATTTGTGAAGCGAATCTTCACGTCACTAGCCGAAGCAAGGCCATTGCCACCCTGTCGAGCTTTCCATTTTCCTTCATCGACATATTTTTCTGCGTCGGGTTTACCAATCGACTCAGCGAACCGAATAAGGTATTCCCGCCAAGCTTTGGAGCGCTTCGGCAGATAAATCCGGGAAAGGAACTGCGCCCGCTGATTATTGTTCGGACAGCACCAACAGCCGACTCGGTCATACCCAAGACGATATGCTTCGTTGAAATCCACCTTTTCTCCTAATAGGTACAGCCAGATATCAATATCCTTCCAGAAAAAGATTGGAGAAGCCACCGTCTGTTGCTGAATTTTGACCGATACTGCATCATCCTCCACGCGGTTATATTTGCTTCGACTGACCGATTCAGACTTTCTGATTCCATAGAAGGTCAGAATCTGCTGGTTCCGATACAGGCTGTTGATAGTCCGTGTGATTGGACCAGTTTTAAACATCGAACAACACCAGCGCATCATCCGGGCTGGTGGGCCGATATCTTCGCAGACTTTGGTGAAATCCTGCTCCTCGTTTTTTGCAAAGAGGAAGATGGCATTCGGGTGATTGTCCCGATACCGATTGACGTACTCGATGGTTGATGGGAACTCAAGCGTGGTATCGCCAAAGATATGGACAATGCTTGGATCACTCAAGGCTTTGAGGACGACATCAGCTGTGGCGGTTGAATCCTTGCCGCCAGAGAAAGAAATAACGACGTTTTCGCGAGGAAAGCGAGCTGCAGTTCTTCGGACAAAGCCATAGGCTTCTTCCTTCAAAGCATTGAGATGATGCTTGTTTGCTGCAATAAACCGATTGATCATATCGGGGAAGAATGAGGCATCGCTTGACGATGCTCGACTTTTTAATTCTTCTGAGATACTGTCGGCGTCTGCATCGGCAAACAGTTTGAGCGGGAGAGGCATGGAATGGCCGTCGATATAATACCGATTCGCATCGGCCCAAACTGAAGCAGAAGAAAGCGCATTAACCGGTTTGCAGAGCAACACTTCGAGCAAAAGCCGCTCTTCTGGGAAAACCGGGCGAAGATCAATCGTTAGATATCGCGTTTTTCCACCACAGATGGGGCATATGCCTCGGTTGGCTTGTTTAGGTTCCTGTATGATTGGAACATGACACTTCTTGCACCAGTAAACTTCTGTCGGAACATCTTGGAAGGTGGGCTGACCGCAGATGGGGCAGATTTGGTCACGAGTCTCCATATTACAGATTTTACACCACACAAACGGTCACCTCCCTCTCTAGTAATAGCTGATGATCCCTCGTCATCTTTGACAATGGCGATTCTCTGTCGGGGTATACGGAACAATATTTCCCTGTTGGAGGGTTAATGGAAGATCACTCATATCGTTTCCCTTTACACTCGTCATTTTAAGTTATCGTTTGTTGCATCCTGCTCATCCGGCTTTATCTCCACAATGTCGTCGAACGTACAGTTCAGCACCGTGCAGATCTTTCTAAGTACATCCGTGCTGACGTCCTGATTCTTACCCATCTTCGCAAGCTGCCGTGTACTTATACCCGCCCGCTTGCGAAGCTCAGTCCTCATCATATTCCGATCTAGCAGCAGATGCCAAAGGGGCTTATAGTCAAC
>JAUNBU010000228.1 GCA_030526925.1 Bacillota bacterium
GTATTCCTGTTCGTCGTCATGGCGGTGACATCCGAATACACCACATTCCAGCACCAGGAAGCGGAAGCAGCCAAGATGGGATACAGCGATTATTTCTACAACTACAGCGAAGACCGTGTAGTGCTGAAGAAAAGCGATGGCTCCCAGTTTACCGATGCCGACGTGACCGCCATGAATTCGGTGGCAAACGTGGAGTCCGTTTCCATCAACGATATCATGCTGGACAATACCCTGTATATCGAGCAGGGAGACTTTTCCTATGAAGTTTTTCCGAGGATCGCCAGCGAATTTGAAGGGAAGCTGGTCGAAGGCAGGATGCCGGAAGCCGACAACGAGGTGATCCTGACAGGCGATAAAGAGGATTACTATTTTTCCGATCCTGAGATGATAGGCGAGATCCTCAATAAAACATATACCACATACATCGGCGAAGATAAGGAAATCAACGTGACGGTCGTTGGCATAGGCTACAAGGAAATGACCGAAAATTACTATATCTACGGCGGAGATATTTACTTCACCGACAATATGATGAGCCAGCTGCTGAAGGAGACATACAACTACAACAGCACCGTGACTACAACTATAAACGGTAAAGCTCAAGTATACTCGGAGGGAAGCTCTCTCTACAGGGTCGTACCCAGCAGCAAAGTAGCCCAGGGGCAGGCAGTCGTACCGGAGGAAACCAACAACTTTTATGAAAAGGGCGATGCCAAGGGCAAGGCAATCACCGTGACGGCAGAGAATATCTACTACACTCAGACGGTCAGTTTGAACATCGCCGACGTATATACCAAGAAGACCTTTGAAAGCAAGACGGGATTCACCGATTACGAGAGCCACAGCGGGACCGTATACATCAGCCAGGCTGATTACGACACCCTGTTTAGGCAGGGCAACTACCAGGCTACGGTCTATGTCAGCGATGTAGATGAAATGGAGACAACCACAGGTCTGCTGGCAGATATGGGTTATGTGACCCTGCCGCTGAAGGACATCCTCATGACCTTTGGCGATCAGGAGATACTTTCCATCATACAGGTGCCGATGGCGGTGATCATCATCGTCGCCCTGTTCTTCATCGCATATTTCGTCATTCGGCTGATCCTCAGATCGAGGGTGACATATTTCAGCATTTTGAGGATGTTGGGGCTTGCCAAGAAACCGATCCGGCGGATCCTGGACATCGAGCTTTTCGTCGTTATAAACATCGCCTACGGGATATTCCTGGCGGTGGTAGCCCTTGTTCAGTACGGCGTCATAGACGTGGAATACATCACGACGCTGGTAGAATACATGAAGGTGACCGATTACGTGATTTTGTACGCAGTGCTGGTCCTCATGTCCTACTTGATTTCCGGGAAATTCGCCAGAAGCCTCTTCAAGAAGACGGCTATGGGATCATATAGAGAGGAGGCGTGATCATGGTAAAGCTGGAGCATGTAAACAAATATTTCAACCGAAGAAAAAAGAACGAGATCCATGTCATCAACGACACCTCGCTCAATATGGAAAGCAAAGGGCTCATCGCTCTTTTGGGTCCCAGCGGCTGCGGCAAGACCACGTTGCTCAACGTGATCGGAGGGCTGGATAAGGTCAACAGAGGTCATGTGTTTATCAACGGCCAGAAGCTGACCGGGCGGAGAGCCGGCAAGGTGGACCAGATCAGAAATCTCAACATCGGGTATATTTTCCAGAACTACAACCTGGTAGACAATATGACTGTCTTCGACAATGTAGCTATCGCCTTGAAGATGGTGGGAGTCAAGGACAAGAAAGAGATCGAAGAAAAGGTCAATTACGTCCTGGAAAAGGTAGGCATGTACCGCTACAGGAATCGCTATGCGGATATGCTCTCCGGCGGAGAGCGCCAGAGGGTCGGTATTGCAAGGGCTATCGTCAAAAACCCTGCCATCGTCATCGCCGATGAACCTACGGGGAACCTGGACAGCAAGAACACGCTGGAGGTCATGAACATCATCAAGTCCATTTCTGCAGATAAGCTGGTTATTTTAGTGACTCATGAAGAACAGCTTGCCAAATTCTATGCATCCAGGATCATCAGGATACTGGACGGCAAGGTGGTCTCCGATGAGATCAACGACCAGGTTGACGATTTGGACTATCGTATCGAAAACAAGATCTATCTGAAGGACATTGCAGATCACAAGCGCCTGAGAACGGATAATTACCATATCGACTTTTACAACGAAAGCGGAGATCCGGTCAAGCTGGACATCGTCATCCGAAAGGGCAACATCTACATCAAGACAAAAGAGGCAAATGACAGGATCGAAG
>JAUNBU010000229.1 GCA_030526925.1 Bacillota bacterium
GCGTAATCCACAGCTGCGACGCAGAATGCGTCAGCAGGAGCAGCGAGGACATCGCAGGCATATAGCCTTGTCTCCTTTTTTATGAACCAGAAGACGTTGCCGGCAGGGTGCTTTTGTATTTGGGAGAATTTTACGGTTTTGTGGTGCGATTTTTGCGCTTTTTCCTTTACTTTTCAAACCGGAAGGGGTATAATAATATGCACTATGTGTTTATAATCGAGGAGGATATATATTCATGAAATCAACATTAATTTCAAAAGAAAACAACGAAGCAAAACTCACTATGGACTTTACGGCAGAAGAATTCGAAAACGCCATAATCAAGGTATACCAGAAGGAAAAAGACAAGTTTACCATCGATGGCTTCAGAAAAGGTAAAGCCCCTAGAAGTATCATAGAAAAGAAATACGGCGAGGGAATTTTCTTTGAAGATGCCATCAACAACCTGTTTTCGCTTCACTATCCGCTGGCGCTGGATGAACTGGATCTGGACGTGATCGACAGCCCGAAGGCAGAGTTCAGCCAGATCAAGAAAGGCGAAGGCTTTACGGTAACCATCAACGTAGCCTGCTATCCTGAAGTAGAAGTAAAGGACTACAAGGGCGTGGAGATCGAGACGGTAAAAGCCGAAGTCACCGACGAAGACGTGGATACGGAGCTGAACAACATGGCCAAGAGAAACTCCAGAATGGTAGCCGTAGACAGACCGGCACAGAATGGAGACACGGTACTCATCGACTACGAAGGATGGGTTGGCGACGAGCAGTTTGAAGGCGGCACAGCAGAGAGACAGCCGCTGAGACTGGGCTCAAACACCTTCATCCCGGGCTTTGAAGAACAGCTGGTAGGCGTGAGCACAGGCGAAGAAAAGGACGTTAAGGTCACTTTCCCTGAAGAATACCACGCAGAAGACCTGGCAGGCAAGGAAGCCATCTTCAAGTGCAAGGTACACGAAATCAAGGAAGAAGAAATGCCTGAGATCAACGACGACTTCGTCAAGGACGTCAGCGAGTTCGATACGCTGGATGAACTGAAGGCAGATACGAGAACCAACTTGGAAAAGGCAGCCGAAGCCAGAGCAGAAAGCCAGATGAAGAACAGCGTTCTGGAAAAGGTCTTCAATGCCAACGATATCGACATTCCTGACGTTATGGTAGAGTCGGAGATCGACAACATGATGTCCGAGTTCGACCAGCAGCTGAGAGGGCAGGGAATGGATCTGAACAGCTACTTCCAGTACCTGGGCAAGGAGCCAAAGGAGTTCAGAGACGAATTGAAGGAAGACGCCTTCAAGAAGGTCAAGACCAGAATGATCGTCAGCGCAGTTGCGGATCAGGAGAAGTTCGAAGCCAGCGATGAAGACATCGCTCAGGAAATCGACAACATGGCGAAGCAGTACAATCTGGAAGCAGATAAGATCAGAGAAATGCTGGGAACCCAGAACATCGGTATGATCGCAGGCGATATCAAGATGAGAAAAGCCATCGATTTCATGTACGACAATGCAGTGAAAAAATAAAGCGAATTAAAAGGAGGTCCGGATATGGCATTAGTGCCTTATGTAATAGAACAGACCAGCAGAGGAGAACGATCCTACGATATTTACTCCAGGCTTTTGAAGGATAGAATCATATTTTTGGGAGAAGCTATAGACGAGCATGTAGCCAGTCTTGTAGTTGCCCAGCTGCTGTTTTTGGAAGCCGAAGATCCGGATAAGGATATCAACATCTACATCAACAGCCCCGGCGGTTCTGTGACCGCCGGCATGGCTGTCTACGATACTATACAGTATATCAAGCCTCAGGTATCCACCATCTGCATAGGGATGGCAGCAAGCATGGGAGCATTCCTGCTTTCTTCGGGACAAAAAGGGAAGCGGTATGCGCTGCCCAATGCGGAGATCATGATCCATCAGCCTCTTGGCGGAGTACAGGGTCAGGCGGAGGATATCAAGATCCATGCGGAGTGGATCCTTAAAACACGAGAAAAACTCAACAAGATACTGAGTGAAAATACAGGGCAGCCCTTAAACGTTATTGCCGAGGATACGGACAGAGATAATTTCATGTCAGCGGAGGAAGCCGTCAAGTACGGACTGATCGATAAGGTAATAAAGGAAAGATAGCGGGGGTAAAATAAATTATGACGAAATACGATGAAAACAACGAACTGAGATGTTCATTCTGCGGGAAACCCCAGAGTCAGGTGAAACGTCTCATCAGCGGCTCAGGTGTCTACATCTGCAATGAGTGTATCGCTCTTTGCCAGGACATCATGGAAGCCGAAGAAAATCAGCA
>JAUNBU010000034.1 GCA_030526925.1 Bacillota bacterium
TCTATGGTCCCTTCTCCAAGGGACAGATGCTCGTCCTTATGTCCGTGATTGTCGTTGAGGTGGTAGTGTCGGATATATGGCTTACAGGCTTCATGCCATGCTTCGATACTGGTCCTGGAAATGTGGCAGTGGGCGATATCCAGGCAGATGCCGAACCTGGGGTCGTCCATCATCTCTGCCAGGGCCACCAAGCTGTCCGGCTCCTCGTCGAACATGTTTTCCATGTATATGCAAAGCTCCGGGTAGCCCGATAACAGCCGGGTGAAATACTCTGCATTGCTCTCCAGCCAGCCGGATCGATATACGTCATCATAGAAATTGGGGATCAAATTGGTGTGAAGGATCATTGCCTTCACTTCAAGCCGTTGAGCTATATCGCATGCTTGGCGTATCCTCTTATCGCTGACCTTCCGGATCAGCGGATCTCTGGAATGAACCGTAATGTCGAGGAAAGGTCCGTGAAGTGTGTCCTCATTGCGATCTCGATCAAGCCCTCGATACAGCTTCACACGTCTTTCCTTCTCTTCCTCATCATCCAATATCTTCGGTAGCAGAAAATCGTTGTACTCAAAGGGAATCTGCAATTCCTCCCATTGCCGGAGCCTTTCTATGTCGGGTATCCCGTGATACTGTTTCATGTCTATTCCTTTACTTCCTTCAACTGATACACCATGACAGGCTCTGCTTTGCCCTTCAGCTCCAGCATCCCCACATCCTCTACAGAAATATGTCCTTGAGAAATACGATCCTGCAGCGCTTGGCAAACTTCTTTGCTCAGGTACACCTGTCCCGACCCTGCCGCAGACTCCAGCCTTGCCGCCGTATTGACCGTATCTCCGATTGCCGTATAGTCCATCCTGAAATCGGAGCCGATGTTTCCTACCACCGCTTCCCCGCAGTTGACGCCAATGCCGTAGCTGACGCTTCTGCCGAAACGCTTTTGGCAGTCCTCCGCCAGCTTACCGCTTCCCGCCGCAATATCCTGCGCCGTACAGACAGCCCTGTAGATATAATCCTCACAGTCCACAGGAGCGTTGAATACGGCCATGGCCGCATCTCCGATGAACTTATCGATCATTCCGCCGTGGCGAAAGACAGCATCGGTGACGATGCGAAAATATTCATTTAGAACCTCTACCACCTGCTCCGGCGTCAGTATCTCGCTCATGGATGTAAAGCCTCGAATATCCACGAAGAGGACGGCGATCTGCCGCTTTTCCCCGCCCAGCCGCAGCTGGAAATTCTGATCCTTGGAAAGGCTTTCCACCACCTGGGGCGCCACGTATTTCTGAAAGGCATGCAAAATCTTTCTCTTCTGTAGCTTCTCCACCGCATATTTGCTGCCTATGGTCCACAAAATCGCCAGCACCGCTGCCAGAGGCAATGCGATCATGTTGATGACAAAGCCCGTTTCATCCAGCTTCAGACACAGCAAAATCTGACCTATGGGAACAGCTGCCGAAACCAGGATCGCAGGAGCCAGCTTCAAAAATCCGCACAGCAGCACCAGCAGAAATGCAATAAGGCCGCAGCAAAGCCCGTTGGCCAGCGCTCCTGCCTGGGTCAGAAACCGTTCCTCCATCAATCCTTGCAGGACATTGGCATGGATCTCCACTCCATACATCTGCTGGCCCTCGTGTCCCGGTATGTAGTAGGAATCTCCCATTCCTGCTGCATGGGCGCCTATAAGAACGATGCTGTCTGCAAAGGCTTCCGGCGGGATACGACCCTCCAGCACGTCGATCATGGAAAGAGTCTCGTAGCTTTCCGCACCGCCCACGTAGTCGATAAGAACGCCATTTTGGTTGTCTGTCTGAGAAACGTCTGTCTCTACTCCTGCCTTCTCCGCTAAAGCAACCGCAAAGGATTTGTATCCGTCCATCTCAAGAAAGGTGTATCGGACGGTGCTGTCCAGCGAATCCTGTACCGTGTTGGCAAAACCTGCATCCACCACCTGAGAAAGGGCTGCAAAGGGCTCCTCCACCATGTCTATATGCAGGCGGTTGACCTGTGTCCGCCCGTCCTTTGTTTGGATTTTTTCGGAAAAGACCAGGTTCTCTGCAAGTACTACGTTGCCGGCTTCCCTGCACGCTTCCGTCAGCAATGCGTCTTCCTCTCCCTTTTCCTGGATCATCAGGATATCCAGACCGATGGCACGGGGCTTGTTTTCTCCCTGATTCAATGTGTCGATCAGCTCGGCATAGGGCTCCCTGGTCCAGGTCTCAAACTGTCCCAGGGCTTCCAGCGTCTTCTCGTCGATGGCGATGATCTTGATGTCACCGTCGGCACTGCCGGGTCTCTGGTAGATTTCATCCTGCAGCGTCAGATTCAGTGTCCCGAACCAGCCGAAGAATACCACCCCGAAGGTAAAGAGGCCGATGACGGCAGATGCCAGGATTTTTTGTCTCATCTTCATATCTCCAGGATCCTTTCCCCTTCGGTTTTAATTCCCAAATTCATATTTTCCTGTAGCTGCATTCCATACCACTTTCGCAGCTGCCTCTCCCTCCGTTGTCAATGTCTTCTTCTCATTTGATGTCAGAGCAACTTCCAGCTGTCCGGAGTCGACAGTGATCGTAGTTTCGTTATTACCACCCATAGCTTCCACAGTTATACCAAACCCTGTGTTTCCTGAAGGAGTCTGTACGGCGACAGTTCCGCCCGGAATGGCGATTTGACAGGAATCGGATGACCCCATCGCTTCGCTCATGGAGCAGGCGATACTTCCCGAAGGCAGCGAAAGTGCAATGGCTCCGTTGCCTTTCGTCCCCGACAGACCGCTAAAAAGAAGTTCCGCTCCGTCACCTTCTAGAAAAATCTTTTTATTATCGTCTATTTGTATCTCAATCGTACCGGATGTCAATCGTATCCGATCCCCTTGTAAGATTTCCAGTCCCTTCGTCAAATTGATCGTCTGGCCGCCACGCTCTAAAGTTCCTGTTCCGCTCATAATCTCGGCAATACTGGCGTCCCTGGCAACGAATGTGGCCGGCGTCGGTATCTGGGTCCTGGTCCCGGATGTGTTGCTGCCGCCCAGCCATCCGCCGGTAACTTCCGAAGGCTCTACAAAAAAGGCATTTTCAGCCTCGCCTTCCAAGGTATGTATCTCGACCCGTTCTCCCGCTGAAATCATGCGTGTTTCCCCTAGACCGTCAGCTGTCTTCAGCTGGACCTCTACTGAGCCTTCCTGTACCGAGAGCACCGTCCTCGTTCCCTTTCCATCTGCAAGCTTACCTGCCATGACATAAAATTCCGTACCTCGTACCGCCATGACACAGTCAGGCGTCTCCACTTCATAGGAATCCTCTTCCGACAGCTTGTTTTCGATCACATTGGAAAGCTCCCCTTCCTTGAGCTTTAGACGGATGGAGCCCTTCTCCTTGTTTCCTTTGGCAATAAAGCGCACCTTGGTGCTTTCCCCGGCAACCACGTATTTATCGTCGTCCAGCTTCAGGTCCACCTGGCTGTCCTCTCCGGTACTCATCAGATCCCTGGGCTGCAGCTTCATGCTCTCATATACGGCCATGTCCTTCTTCTTGCGGGTCACTTCAGCCGTGCCGACCGTCTCCAGCACCTCTACACTGCGGTAGGTCTCCGTTTTGCTCTCGTCGGATTTGGCCGCCACCTGCTCCACGCTGCCCTCGTCCCGACCGGCGATCCCAAAAATCACCGCTGCGCCTGCCAGCACTACCACCAGGCTTGCCATCAAAATTTTGTATCGTTTCTTATTCATGGCTCTTCCTTTCCTCTACCAGACCAGCTCTTCCGGTTTTGCCGGATGACTGTTTATCATAATATCAGCGATGGCACCATCCTGCATACGAACGACGCGATCCGCCATTTTGGCGATTTCCTCATTGTGGGTCACCATGACCAACGTAGTCCCGGAAGCTACCACTTCTTTCAATGCGGTCAAAACCTGGATGCTGGTTTCAAAATCCAGCGCCGCCGTAGGCTCATCCGCCAAGATGATTTTCGGACGCTTGGCCAGCGCGCAGGCGATGGACACCCGCTGCTGCTGTCCTCCCGACAGTTGCGACGGATACTGATCCTTGTATGGAAGCATCCCCACCCGTTTCAGCGCTTCCTCCGCAGGGATCGCATCTCCACTGAGTCCTCCTACGAACTCCAGATTTTCTTCGGCTGTCAGCGTCGGCATCAGGTTATAGGACTGAAAGACAAACCCCACCGAAGCCCGACGATATTCCGTCAGCGTCCTTTCATCCACGGTAGAATAATCTGCTCCCTCGAACGAAAGCATCCCTGAGGTGAGCCGGTCCATCCCGCCGATGATATTGAGCAGCGTCGATTTGCCGCAGCCGGATTTTCCCAGGACCACCAGGAGTTCTCCTTCTCTGATGTCCAGATTCACTTCTTTTAACGCCCTGATCTGTGCCGTACCCTCTCCGAACACCTTGTTCCCCTGTTTCAGGGAAAGGATAGGCGGACGCTTTTCGGAAAAGTCCACATCCAGCCCGCGGCTTTCCACGGCGATAGCTGTAAGCTCCGCCAGCGTCTCGCAGAGGGAAACATCCTCACCATCATAAAGTGACCCGTCCTTCTTGTTGATGATCTGGATGCAGCCGATCACCTCGTATTGATTTCGCAGCGGCACGCAGATCATGCTCCTGGTCACAAAGCCAGTCTTCTCATCGAAGCGGCCTGCCCAGCGGGGGTCCTTTTGACAATCCTTGACGATCACGGATACGCCCATTTCCACGACGGTCCCGGCGATCCCTTCTCCCGGCGCCAAGCTCAGACCGCTGATGTCTTCACCGCCAAACCAGAATGATGGATGGAGCCGCTGATCTCCTTGTCTGTCATAAAACCAGATGGTCCCCGCCTCGGAGCCCAGGAAACGCACCACTTCCGTGAGGCTGTCTCGTAAGGCTTCCTCCAGCGTCCGGGCTCCCTGCAATTGTCCGGTGATTTCCCAGATCACCTGATTTCTTTTCACGTTTCCCATGTGGCTATCCGATGGGGTCACTGTGGTCTTCAATTTCTTTTCCTCCATTTTTCCCATATCTGTTTTTGTTCCTGTACCTGTCTACCAGGATAAACGGGACTGTGATGATCATCATATAGACAAAAGGAATACTCAATATCGGTATCTCATATACCCATGGAATCGGAATCAGGTTCCAAAACAGCTCCAGAAGGCTGATCCCCACCGTATCGCATGTATAGAAATAATTGGCATGAGGGCAAACGGTATGCTGCATGATCCGGTTCACCACATGCATGATCGCCGCCAAGATAAAAAGCAACGCCAGGCTGGACCATATGGCCCTGAAATTGGGCCGAAAAAATCCCAGAGGCGCCAGCAATATGCCGCTGATGGCCAGCAGGCAGTGGAGCAGATAAAAGCAAAACGCTGAAGGCTCAAACAAGCTGCATCCCACAAAAAGGGGGTCAGGAAATACCAGTGTCATCATTGCACCCAGCGGCGTTATGTAAAAGCAAAAGCCCAACAGCACCTTCCACCTTTTGATGATCCCCAGCGGCATCAGAAAAAGGCTGACATAGCAAAGATGCAGCGGCAGAGCTTCCCACCAGTTATAGACCTCAAGGCCATAGTATTCCAGATATCTGTCGTCCTGAGACTGGAGCAGCCGGTAAACCACAAACAGGATGATCAGCGCTGCGCACAGCAGGAGCATCCCCTTGCGACGTTTTTCCTGGGGCAGCCTTCTGAGGAGCAGCCACAACAAAATACCGACTGCCGTCATCGTTGCAACCATCATGAAAAACACACCGTTGTACAATTCGATCTTCAACTCAATCCTCCATCCGTATCCTTTGCTTCTTCTTCAGTCCTGCCAGGAAAATAGCCTGCATCACTTCCGCCAAAACCAGCGTAATGACGATGCTGGTCAAAAGTCCCGTCACACTGACCCCGGAGGGCAGCTTCACCGTATCCGATTCCAGTCCGCTTCTGACAAATTCGTATAATGCTGAACCCGTAAAACAGCCGATGATGATCCCGATGATCGTCAAAAGCCTGTTTTCCCGGATGATATATGATTTGGTTTCTTTCACCGTAAACCCGTTGGCCCGCATCATGTTCAGCTCATGGCTGCGCTGCAACAAAGTCATGGCGTTGAGATTGAACAGGGTCACCGCCGCCAATACGGTGGAAAGGATGATCATGATCCCCATGATCATGGACATGGTCCCCGATAAATCTTCAAACTGCCCACGCTTATAATCGTCAGGCATCAGGCTGACAAAAGCATCATATTCCGAAAGACTGCTGCGCAGCTGTCCTTCCGTCAACTCTCCCGATTTGATGTAAAACTGATTGGCTGCCGCATCTTCTCCCGTCACCTGCTTGTAATACTCCGGCGACATGAATATCACATGGTCGATATAGTTGTCGAAGCAGCCCTTCACTTCCAGGGAATAACGCTTTCCGTCTGCTTGGGTAATTTCAAGTTCATCTCCCGGCTCTATGCCGAAATATTCGTATCCTCGTACCGACAGCAGGACGCCGTCGTCTGGCAGTGTCAGAGACTCCCCGCTGTATGGATCCTGCAATGCATAATAATCGTTGATCTTCGATGGTTCGGCTACCGTAATGCATGCCATATTGCTGTCTTTTCCAAACCGAAAGCCGGTCGCATAGGTGAAGACCGGAAGATGGGTCGCTTCCTCCAGTTCTGCCAACCCGTTCTGTAACTCTTCTTCATCGCCGAAACGCGTATCCGCCGTAAGGACACGGTCGTAATTCACAAGTCCTTTGAATTGCAGTCCCAGGATCTCCCCCGACGAAAACTTCAGAGAAACCCCGATACAGATCAGCGTCAGGCATCCTGCAATGATCAAAACGGTAGTGATGGTCCTGCCCAGATCAAAGAACAGGTTCTTGACTGCCATGGCCTGCCGGAGCGGAAGCTTCGTCCTTCGCAGGAATCCTCCGATCTTCGCAGTTCGGCCCATCCGATGTTTGATCCCTCGCATCAGTTCCGATGCAGAGCTGTGCAGGGTATGCCAGACGGCAGCCGTCGTGGCCGCCAGATTTATCACCAGCGCTGCTGCAGCCGCAAGTACCAAGCTCCCCGGCAAAAACACACGGGCGAAATCCACCAATGAAGTGTTGGTCAGATACCCTTTCACCAGCACAGGCTGCATGACAGCATAGGACAGAACGCCACCCAGCAGAATACCCAGCAGCGTTGCCATGCTCGAATAAGCCAAATACCGGCCCATGATCTCTCCGGTCCTGAAACCACGTGCCTTTTCCATGCCGAGGATCGGCCGCTGTTCCCGTATCTTCCTGCTGGAGGATGTATAGCAAACCATGACGGAAATCACCAGAAAGATCAGCCCGAAGGTATTGCCTACCGTCGTTATGTTATCTGCCGACATGCCGATGGCGATATAAGAGATGGCTTCATCTCGTCGTGAAATTTGCCAGCCATCGGCATCTTCTCCTACTCGTTCCTTTCCCAAATCTTCCAGTTTTTCCTGCAAACGATCCAAAAATCTTTCATAGCCTGTCCCGTATGTATCGCCCGTATAATTGCCTTTCATCAGCAGCGTCTGAAAGCCGCCCCCGAACAGGGAATCATCAAAGGCTGATTGGTCGAGAAAAACGAAATTTTCTATGCACCCGTTGCCCAAGGTAGAAATACCGCGCCGTTCCTCCACATCCATCAACGCATCAGGATGACTGACGATTCCCGTAACGGTAAATTCCTGCTCCTTTAACAAACCGATCCCCTGAGAATTCCCATCGTCAAGCCGGATCTTGTCCCCGATCTTTATATTCTCGCCTAGAGGCTCCTCTATGACACATTCATCGACGCCTTCCGGGAAACGTCCATCCAGCAGGTTCGCCTTGCTGATGGAGGACGTCAGGGAAATGGCCGATACCACCAGCTTGTTTGATTCCGGGTCCTCCGGTATGGAAAGGTAGGCGTTTGCTTCGTAGCTGCCTTCTGTTTCCTTTACCTCCGAAAGGGCTGAAACCGCCTCCATATCCTCTTTCGTGAATCCGTCTGCTGAGAAAATTCCGGCGTCCATGTATGAGGATGTGCGATAATAATCATCCATGGTGTCCTTGATCCCCACGGACGCAAAAGCGATCCCAAGATAAAGCAGCAGCCCCAGCGCCACCACGATCGCGATGGAGCAAAAGACTGCCATAGATTTTTTAATATCACGAATCAGTAAGGTTCCTCTCATCTTTTCTCCTCAGTTCCGCCAAATCGTAAGGGGTTGCCTGATATACGTAATAATTGAGCCAGTTGGAAAAAAGCAGGCTTGCGTGGCCTCTCCAGCGGAACAATATCTCATCCTCCGGATCGTCGTTTCGGAAGTAATTCTTAGGCACTTCAATGGAAAGCCCTTTGTCTACATCCCGGAAGTATTCGCCTGCCAGCGTTCCCTTGTCGTATTCCTGGTGCCCCAGGACGAAAATCTGCCGTCCGTTTTCCGTGGAAATGATATGAGGTCCCACCTCTCTGGAATCCGCCAGTATACGCAATGCCGGTTCTCGCTCTATATCTTCCCTCAGCACTTCAGTGTGCCTTGAATGAGGCGCATAAAAAATCTCATCAAAGCCCCGCATCAGCGGATTGTGAGGTCTGATCACCTTATGCTCGAACACGCCGAAGACCTTCCGGTCCAGCATGTGCTTATCTATACCGTAGTGGTAGTAGAGGCTTGCCTGAGCGCCCCAGCAGATGAACATATTGCTGTAGACATGAGTCTTGGCGAAATCAAAGATTTCACAGAGCTCTTTCCAGTAGTCCACCTGTTCGTAAGGCATCTGTTCTACCGGAGCTCCCGTCAATATCATCCCATCAAAGTAGTCGTCCTTGATCTCGTCTATTGTTTTATAAAAGGAATCCAGATGATTCTGGGAAATATGAGTTGATTCGTGGGAGCCCATGGTCACCAGAGTCATCTCCACCTGCAGCGGGCTGTTGGCCAATACTCTGGCAAGCTGGGTCTCCGTTGCGATCTTCGTCGGCATCAGGTTGACGATGACGATCTTCAATGGACGGATGTCCTGGGTGACAGCCCGCCCTCTGTTCATGGTAAATATGTTTTCGCTCTGCAGCGCCTCCGCTGCAGGAAGTTCGTTTGGTATGATTAAAGGCATTTCCTTTTTCCTGCTCCTTATTTGTGATTTTTATTTCTCGGTTTTCTCAAGCGCCTGATCGAAATCGGCGATGATGTCTTCGATTGATTCCAGCCCTACCGATACTCGGATCAGCGACGGACTGATGCCTGCCGCCAGCTGTGCTTCCTCGGAAAGCTGTCTGTGAGTGGTGCTGGCAGGGTGCAATACGCTGGTCCTGATGTCTCCCACGTGGACTACCACGCTGGTCAGATCAAGACTTTCCAGGAATTTCTCTCCCGCCTGCCTGCCGCCTTTGACCCCGAATGAAAGGACTCCGCTTTTGCCTTTAGGCAGATACTTCTGCGCCAGGTCGTAATATTGATCTCCCTCCAGCCCCGGATATACGATCCAGTCTACCATCGGATGATCTTTAAGGTGTTTTGCCAGCGCCAGGGCGTTCTCGCTGTGCCGCTCCATCCTAAGGTGGAGCGTCTGCAATCCCTGATGGGTCAGGTATGCGTTCATCGGCGCCATGGTGCATCCGAAGTCTCGCACCAGAACTGCCTTCAGTCTCATGCAAAATGCCGCCGGTCCGAACTTGTCGTAGAATACGATCCCGTGATAGCTTTCGTCAGGCTCCGTCAGTCCCGGGAACTTGCCGCTTGCTGCCCAGTCGAAGTTGCCGCCCTCTACCACGCATCCGCCTACGCAGCTTCCGTGTCCGTCAGCGTATTTCGTCGTGGACTGAATCACGATGTTTGCCCCGTGTTCTATAGGCCTGCAAAGGGCTGGCGTTGCCAGCGTATTATCTACGATAAGCGGCACGTCCATTTCCCTGGCTGCCGCTGCAAACTTCTCTATATCGAGAACGCTCAGCGCCGGATTGCCCAGGGTCTCACCAAAGAGAGCCTTGGTGTTGGGCTTTGCCAGCTTCACGATTTCTTCCTTGGAAATGTTCTGGTCGATAAAGTCCACCTCGATGCCCAGATTTCTCAGGGAAACGTCAAAGAGATTGTGGGTACCGCCGTATATGTTGGTGGCGGAGATCACATGGTCCCCTGCATTGCAGATGTTGAGGATGGTGATAAGCGTTGCCGCCTGACCTGCCGAGGTTGCCATTCCTGCCGTGCCGCCCTCAAGCAGCGCCATCTTCTGCTCCAGCGCATCCACCGTGGGGCTTCCCAGCCTGGTGTACATGTGATTGGCGCTGTCAAGATCAAACAGCTCTGCCACGTCGTGCGCATTGTAATATCTGTAAGTGGTGTTCTGTATGATAGGCAGTACCTGGGGCTGTCCGCTCTCCGCCTTATACGCTCCATGAACACATTTCGTTTCAAATCCCGGTTTCTTCGTCATATTCTTACCGTCCTTTCTCGTATCTCTAAATATTACACTATTCCTGTCCAAAACACAAGGAATCTATAGCGAATCCAGATATGCTTTTCTGCCTTCTTCGTAGAGATTTCCTCCCTCCGGATCCAGGATCACCGTCAGCGGTAATTCCTCCACATAAAGCTTCCGCACCGCTTCTGCTCCCAGATCGTCAAAGGCGATGACCTCCGCTGTTTTTATCTTCTGCGCCATCAGCGCCGCCGCGCCACCTATGGCCGCCAGATAAACTGCCTTATTTCGCACCACAGCGTCCATGACTTCCTGTGAGCGCTGCCCTTTGCCGATCATGGCCAGTTGTCCCAGCTCCAGCAGTTTAGGCGCATAGGCGTCCATTCTGTAGCTTGTGGTGGGTCCTGCCGAGCCGATGGGATGTCCCGGCTTTGGCGGCGTGGGTCCTACATAGTAGATGATGGAGTTTTCTATGGCAAAGGGCAGCTCTTCTCCCTGCTCCAGCTTTTCCATAATGCGCTTGTGAGCGGCGTCCCTTGCCGTATAGACGGTCCCCGTTATGAGCACCGTGTCTCCTGCTCTGTAGTCCTTTATCGCTTCTTTTGTAAAAGGCTCTGTCAGCCTGTGAGTTCTTCCTTCCATCGATTCTTCTCCCTTACAGCACAGCTTCCTTGTGCCTGCACACATGGCAATTGATGTTGACCGCCACCGGCAGCCCTGCGATATGTGTAGGCGCCGTTTTGATGTTGACCGCCAGCGCCGTGGTCTTTCCCCCGAAGCCCTGGGGTCCTATGCCCAGCTCGTTGATCCTCTCCATCAGCTCTGCTTCCATTTGACCGTAATACGGATCCGGATTTGCTTCATCCAGAGGTATCAGCAGAGCCTTCTTTGCCATCAGCGCCGCTTTGTCAAAGCTGCCGCCGATGCCTACGCCCACCACCACAGGCGGACATGGATTTGCCCCCGCTTCCTCGCAGACCCGGACCACGAAATCCTTGACGCCCGCTTCTCCTGCCGACGGAGGCAGCATCTTGATGCGGCTCATGTTCTCCGAGCCAAAGCCCTTAGGCGCTACGACGATCTTAACTTTGTCGCCTTCGACTATTTCCGTATGGATATAAGCCGGCGTATTGTCTCCCGTGTTTTCCCGCCTCAGAGGATCCTTGACGATGGACTTTCTAAGATAGCCTTCGCCGTATCCTCTGCGAACGCCTTCATTGACCGCATCAGCAAGCAGCCCGCCTGTCAGATGGACATCCTGTCCGATCTCCAGAAAAACGCAGGCCATGCCCGTATCCTGGCACAGCGGGAACACGCCCTTTTCCGCGATCTTGATATTTTCCTCGATCTGCTCCAAAACGGTCTCTGCCACCGGCCAGCTTTCTTCCCGGCGCATACTGCCGATGCAAGCCTTTACATCATCGCTGAGGTAATGATTTGCCTCGATGCAAAGCTCTGCAACCGTCTCCTCTATCCGTTTCACATCCAGTTCTCTCATGGTCCGGCTCCTCCGTGTAACCCCCGCTCCGGATTCCTGCGGGTCTTCTCGCTCGATTCTTCCTGCCCGTATATTATACACTATAACACAGTCATAGTTTGAAAAAAGTTATCATAAACTTGTACAAATACCTGAGAAAATATATACGGGAGAATCCATATGCGAAGAAGATATCTTAGATCGCTAAATTTACGCAGAAGTTTCATCGGCTCCATGGCATGCGGCAGAAAAAGTCCGCACCGAAGGCGTTTCCGAAAGCGCAGCAAGGCCATCCTGCTGCGGCTGGGTGATTTTCTGGCGCTGCCGCCGGTCAAGCCCATTTTGCTGCTGGCGGTGTCATTATGTCTGCTGCTGGTCCTGACGCCCTACCTGCTTACCCGCGTCCTTCCCGGCATCGATGATGCCAAAGATAAAGCTTCACCTGACGCTTCCTTTGAGCTGGTGGTGGTTCCCGACGACATCCAGGTCTACCGGACGGAGACCAAAAAAACCGAGACCATAGATTTCGAAGATTATGTAAAGGGCGTGGTGTCCGGCGAGATGCCCTCTTCCTTTCATCCGGAGGCTTTGAAAGCCCAGGCGGTAGCTGCCAGGACCTACTCTCTTGCCAGAGTCCTTAAAGCCGAGGATGGTGGCAATCCGGAAGCTCATCCCGATGCGCCCCTGTGCGACAGCACCCACTGCCAGGTCTACAGAAGCGAAAGGGAGCTGGAAGCCCTCAAGGGCGACAGCTGGATGAAGGACGGCTGGGAAAAGATCTGCCAGGCGGTAGACGATACCGAGGGCGAGCTTTTATACTACGACGGGCAGCTGGTAGCCCAGGCCCTCTTTCATTCCTCCAGCGGCGGCAAGACGGAAAACTCCGAGGACGTCTTTGCCTCTGCCGTGCCATACCTGGTCAGCGTGGAAAGCCCCTATGAGGAAGAAGCAACCCATAAGAACGAAAAGAATACCTTTTCCATCAGCGACTTCTCCAAGGCCATCAAAGCCAAGTACGCCAACATTTCATTCGGAGAAATAAACGCGTCCAACATCAAGATCATAAGCCGCAGCAGCGGCGGCCGGGTGGAAAAGATGCAGATCGGAGGCGGCATCATCGAAGGCAGGAACGTGCGGGAGGCTCTGGAGCTGCCCTCCGCTAATTTTGATATTTCCATCTCCGGCGACACCATCACCTTCACCTCCAGCGGCTCCGGCCACGGCGTAGGCATGAGCCAATACGGCGCCAACGGCATGGCCAAGAAAGGCTACGACTACAAAAAAATCCTGTCCCACTACTACAGCGGGACAGAAGTTTATTGAATTTAGTCAATTACGATTTACTAATTTA
>JAUNBU010000035.1 GCA_030526925.1 Bacillota bacterium
TAATACTATTGTGTCATTTGTGATATATTTTCTTGCTGATTTTTCTCATCTTTGCCGTTTTCACTGACCGCAACCCCAAGATTTATGGTCGACTTCTCCAGCTCCAACACGATGTTGTTGATCTTCGCCAGCTTTTCCGGTGAAATATCATCGTCCACAACCAGCTTAGCGTTATAGAGGATGTCCTCAAGCCTCCTGTGGATGTCCGACAGATTGTTTCTGGTGCTGTCCAGCGTTTCTTCGTCGATAGCGTCTGCCATTGCCTGCTCCATATTGACGATCTCGTCCTTTTCCAACACGAATTCCGAATTGCCGTGGACCACTATGGGGTCGAAGCCTATTTGCTCTTTCACGGTTTTGGCGAAATCCTCCTTGGCTTCCGGCTCCCCGTGGACGAGGAAAATGTACTTAGGTTCTTTTTGGAACCCTTTGAGCCAGGTCAAAAGCCCGTCTCTGTCCGCATGTCCCGAAAAGCCCTCCAGGTTGTGTATCTGGGCGTTGACCTGTACCTTTTCCCCGAAAAGGGTCACTTCTTCGGCGCCTTCAAGCAGCAGCCGTCCCAGCGTTCCCTCCGCCTGGTAGCCTACGAAGACGATGCTGGATTTCCTGTTCCAAAGGTTATGCTTCAGATGGTGCCTGATCCTGCCCGCCTCGCACATGCCGCTGGCAGAGATGATCACCTTGGGATCCGTATTGCTGTTGAGCCACATGGACTCCTCGCTGGTCCTGGTGAACTTGAGATTCTTAAAGTCCAGCGGATTGTCCCCCTTGGCGATAAATTCCTTGGTCTCATCGTCGAACACCTGGGCATTGCGCTTGAACACCTCCGTCGCCGTGGTTGCCATGGGGCTGTCCACATAGACCATCAGGTTTTCGAAATCTTTCCTGTATTCGCTGTCGCTGTCGTAAACACGGTTCAGCTCATAGATAAGTTCCTGTGTCCTTCCTACTGCAAAAGACGGGATAACGGTAGTCCCTCCTCTTGCCGCCGTCTCCCGGATGATGTTCATAAGCGCCTTTACATCCATGGAATTATGGGGATGGAGCCTGTTGCCGTAGGTGGTCTCCATGATCACGTAGTCCGCCTTCTTGATGATGGTCGGGTTTCTGAGGATCGGTCGCTCCATGACCCCTAAATCGCCGGAAAAGACTATCTTTGACACGTTGTCTCCCTCGGTCACCCAAAGCTCGGTGATGGCAGAACCAAGTATATGTCCCGCATCGTTGAAAACGATCTTCATCTCTTCGTTCAGCTCTATCAGCTGGTCGTAGAGCACAGGTCTGACGTATTTGAGAGAATCCACCGCATCGTTGTATGTATAGAGGGGCTGGATCAAAGGTCTGCCTGCCCGCTCGTTCTTCCTGTTCTTCCACTCGGCTTCCTTTTCGTGGATGTACCCGCTGTCCTTCAGCATCACGTCCAGCAGGTCCGCTGTAGCGTCGGTGCAGTAGATGTCGCCTTTAAAGCCTCTGTTGACCAGCAGCGGTATCCTGCCGCAGTGGTCGATATGAGCATGGCTTAGGATCAGGTAGTCTATATCCGCCGGATCAAAAGGGAAGTCCTCGTAGTTCAAGGCCTCCTGCGCCTTTCCTCCCTGGAACTGTCCGCAGTCCAGCAGGATCTTATGGTTCTCTGTGGTTATGAGATGGCAGGAGCCGGTCACTCCCGTAGATGCTCCGCAAAATTGTATTTTCATATATGGTCCCTCCTCAAGTTCAAGTCCGCTTCCTCGTACGTTTTACATTTTATCGGCGTCGACGTTTCGCCAACACCGGTATGTTTCTATTATACTATCTGTCCTGTGGGATTGCTATGAAAATCAGAAAAAGGTGCAGAAAGAAAAGATGGAAGATATGAAAAAAGCACACCGCCGTGGTTCAGTCTGCCGACGATGTGCTAAAATTGACTTTTGTGTCATCGTATAAAGATTGTAGCTTTATACGACCTTTATAAAATGCTCTGCATTGATTTCATCTGCTCATACTGAGCTGCTGCATTCTCCGTTAAAGAAGGCTTGACCGCCTGTATCACTGTTTTGAAATCTTCTGTGCTGACAGGCTGCTCGTCGCCTTCCACGATCCCTCTCTGAACGAAAAACTCCTTCAGCTTATTGGCGATCGCCGTAATATCCGCACAGGAATATCCGTCCAGCATTTCGGCACAGAGCTCAAAATCCATATGATTCGGGATGTTTTTCATCGAAGAAGTCAAAAGTTCTTCTCTCGCCTTCTTGTCAGGCATGCCTATGTAGATCTTCGTATCGAAACGACCGGCTCGCATCAATGCCCCATCGAGTACGTCAGGTCGGTTTGTTGCCGCAATAACAAATACACCGTCCAGCGACTCCATACCGTCCATTTCCGTCAGAAGCTGATTGATCAGCCTAACATCTCCGGAACCGGCCCCTCTGGCTGTCGCAATGGCATCGATCTCATCGAAGAAAATTATGGCAGGCTTGGCTTCTCTGGCTTCCCGGAATACCCTCCTCAAATTGGACTCGCTTTCTCCGACCCTGCTGCCAAACAGCTCCGGCCCGTTAATAGTGTAAAAAGCAGTGCCGCATTCGTCAGCAAGGACCTTAGCAAAGAAGGTTTTCCCGCATCCCGGAGGACCGAAGAACAACACTCCCTTGGACACCGGAATATTGTACTGCCTATACTTATCGATATTTTTAATAGGCGTTTCAATCTTCTTTCGCAGCAAATCTTTCAGTTCGTCCATACCTTTGATATCATCCCAAGTAAAGCTGTCTCTTCTCTTCTCCGTATAGTCTTTAAAGGATTCGGTGCTTCTGTTGAACTTCTTACTCCACCTGTAAAACTCGTCCTTCATATCAAGCGTGAAGCTCGGTCGCGTCTTTTTTAGCTCATACAGAATATCGTCTTCGTCGATCTGTTCATATTTATTGTGTCGATATGCATTTTCACAGACACCTTTGATGTCCGCTCCCGTGTATCGTTCTGACTTTTCTATCAGGCGGTCCATGTCTATCCTGTCCAGATCGGTCTTACCCTGTAGATATTTACGGAACAGCTGGCCCCTGGCAGTTTCATCCGGCGGACCAACGTAGATAAGCTTGTCAAAACGCCCCGGACGCAGAGCAGCTTCGTCGATCAGCTGAGGATTGTTGGTAGTCCCCACCACCAGGACATCTCGAAGCTCATTGAAGCCATCCATCTGCGACAGGAATGTAGCTATAATATTCTTTTCATATTCCCTGGATTCTTCCTTTCTCTTTGCGAGGAAAGATTCGATTTCATCAAAGCAGATCAAGGCCGGTGCATCAGCCTTGGCCGAGTCAAATATCTTTCGCAGGTTTCGTTCACTTTCCCCCACGTACATATTCATGAATTCTCCGGCATTGATCAGAATCAACTTCATTCCGGTAGCCCCTGCAATGGCACGAGCAAATGTGGTTTTACCCGTTCCCGGAGGACCAAAGAACAGCATCCCTTTGATCGGGTTCATCCCTGCCTGCTGCATTTTTTTGTATTCTTCCCTGTCTACATAAGGCTTGATGGCTTCACGAACTTCTTCCTTGGTATTCTCATACCCTGCAATAGCCTCCCAGCTTTCCTTAGGCAGCTCCGCTTCAAACTCCGACAAATTTTCTTTCTTGTACTCTTCATACCGTTCTTTAGTATAGAAAGTATCCGAAACTGACTTGGATGAAAACGGTCTGGAAACCAGATATGCCACAATCGGCTGTATCACCAGCATCAGGAACAGCCCTACACTATCCAGTCCGACCAAGGCAATAAACAGTATATTCATGATGATAAAAATCGGAATCGTCAGAAGGAACAAAATCAGTTCTCTCATGTCATGATTCGTAAACCGCTTCAGCAGCTTCTCTTTTTCAAAAAGAAGTTTCATGAGAAGCCCTGCACCTATGATAATAACCAACACCAGGAAAAATCCGGTGATATTGCTTCCCGTTAGGAACAGAAAATTATCTTGTAAGCTGCATGTTGCCACAAATGTATCCACATCCGTCGCCGCCGTAGGCACCCATGCAATCTCACCGGCATAGAGAAATTTGCCGGTACCGCATTTGCCAAACATCAGAAAGAGCAACGCAAAAAACACGGGGTACGACACGGTGCTGACCTTTTCTTTTACCTTCACCGCAAAAAACATCACCAACACCAACACCATCCAATAAAAGCCACCTGCTTCCTGGACAGGAAGCATCAATGCAGGAGTAATCACAGTCAATGCGACTATGATATAATTTCCCTGACAAAGTAAAAACAAGGCGCAGAAGACTACTATAGCCATCATACAGTTAATGTGTGCGGTGCATAAAAAGAAAAGCACTCCGAAACAAAAGGCGGCAAAACCCGGTGTAAAGCAGTACAGTATTGCAATCGCCACAGATACTATCAGTGCGATTTGCTGTGAAAACGGTCCGATCTCCATGATCGTATTCGTTCCCCAGAAAACCAAAAGCGCCCCCAGTATCCTGGTTATCCACGGGTGGTACAGCTCATCCCATTTGCTTCTTAAATTCTCTATCGTTTCCATTTCTCTCCCCCTCTGTATTAGAATTATTACATCAATTAAGAACCGACAAGTTAATTATATCAGCCACCCTGCCCGCCGTCAATCTTGTTTTGTCAAATACTTACATAATACGCCAAACTTTGGCATTATACACCAACCAATGCTTGGCAAGGGACCTCCAAATAAGTGCGGCGAAGGGCACTGCTCCCAACGACCTTTCTCTTCTGCCTCACGAAAAAGTGCAAACAAAAAACGCACCGCCGGTAGTCGTGCTTGTGACGGTGCGTTTAAGGGGAGCTGTATTCCTGTACCTGCGTCTGTCTACAGCCTGCTGATTTTCTCTTCTCTTCTGCGCGGCAGTGCCAGCAGGGTCATTGCTTCTGTTCTCTTCTGCGTGTCAGCGTCAGCAGCGCCATCGTCAGAAGCGACAGCAGTGCCAACATCCATGGCAGGCTCATGTCAGAAGCATCTCCGGTTCTGACGCCTCTGCCGACTTCCGTTTCTACCACAGGAACGTAGTACTCATTTACAACATTGACCTCACCCATCTGGGACGTGATATCTACAGTGCCGGATATCCAGAGGCGCATCGGATCGCCCACATCGCCGAAGGCTCTGATAATCAGATTATCGCCTGTGATATGATGATCCTTCTCTTCAGGGTTTCCGATGATATTACCATCGCCTGTGAGAGTGATATCCTTGCCCTTGATGGTGTTGACCAGTACATTGGTGATGAAGCTGGCATCGATGTTCTGTCCCTGCATGGTCACCTGGTTCGCAGCTATGGAAACCGGCTGGCTGCTGCTGCCGATGTCTCCTGTGGCTGTGATCTTCAGATTATCTGCCATGATATTGGCCTCATCATCATCAGTCGGCAGGGCGGACAGCGGTCCCGCCACATTGAGTGTCACATCGCCGTCGGCGAAAACGCTTCCGATCGTCAAGGCTTTCGTATTGTTGATGAATATATTACCCACGTCGTCAGCGTCGTCAACGCCTGCGCCAACATCGGTGTTGACTGCCAGTGCATCCAGCTGATCGGTAGTCAGTACCATCGGCTTCTGCTGCGTTCCCAAAGAGCCGTGGAGCGCTTCCAGCTTGACGCTGTCCGCTGTGATGGTAGTGGATGAAATGCCCTCCAGAGAAGCCAGTCTTACTGCTCCCGGGCTTACCGGATCGATCACCATCTGCTTTTTGGTTGCGATCCCGACCTGGTCGTTGGAGTCTTTCCCACCCAGAGCCGTAATGGTTCCTTCCGTATCGATGGAAAGGCTGTGATCGGTCCTGCCGATGCTGTCTCCTGCTATGAGGATGACATTGCCCGGCGCGGTGATCACGGTATCTGCATTCAATGCGTCCAGGCGCTTCTGTATTGCCGACTGCGCTTTGTTTGTTGCTTCTTGCTGCAAAGTATCCGCTTTGGCTCTTGCTGCCTCTGCGAGGATTTTAGCCTCTCCTGCGATGCGTTCCGCTTCACTTGCTATGGTCTTGGCCGCCTCGGCTGCCATGTTGGCCGCATCATATGCCTTCTGCGCTGCCAGGGCTGCCTGCTGCGCTTCTGCCAATGCCTTTTGATTCGTCTCCAGCAATGCCGTCGCTATCCTCAACTGTTCATCCAGTTCCGCCAGCGTTCCATATCCCAGAGCTGCGATCCTCTGCGCCTTTTCTTCCTCGCTGAGGGCGCTGTCTGCCAGGATTGCCAGTATCTCTGCTCGCTTCCTGTTGATCTCACCGACTTCAAGGAGACTGTCATCCACTGCATTCTCTGCTGTTTCAGCCGACAATTGAGCCTGCTGCAACGCATCTTTCGCCTGATCTGCTAAAGCCTTGGCATCATCCGCCTCTTTCTGGCGAGCCTGGTATTCGTCTTCCTTCTTCTGGGCGTCCTTTTCGTAAACGCCTGCCTGGGAATCTGCCTGATCCGCCTTCGCCTGGGCTTCGAAGGCTTCCTTCTGCGCATCAGCCGCATCGGTGATCGCATCGCTGTTACCGGCAGCAGAAAGGATGCTTCCCGGAGCCACCAGCTTTACGCTGTTTCCTTTTTCGTTGGCTGCATCAGCCTGTATCTTCAGCAGTACCAAATCGCCGCTGATCTCTTCTGCAAATACACCTGCTGCAGTCACTTTCAAGGTTCCCTGTCCGCTGCTTCCTGCTGCTGTATCGATCTGGAACAGATCGCCTTCCGTTCCGAAGCTGCCGCTTGTATTTATGATAAGGTTATCCGCTTGGATACTTGCAAATCCCGGAGTGTATGGACCTTCTACGATGATGGATTCAGCTGTGCCTGTCGCCGTAATATCTGCCGTGCCGCCGACTCTGATGAGCCCGAGTACAAGATTCCCCGTTCCCTCCGCTGAAGCGGCAGACGTGGTAAGGGTCAGGTTCCTTTCCGTATCGATGTAGACCTTACCGCCGATGCTTTCTGAAAGGACCGTCAGATCTTGCTGTGCATCTATGAAAATATCACCCGCTGCATGAAGCACTGCGTTATCGTGTACCAAA
This sequence comes from Bacillota bacterium, assembly GCA_030526925.1. Taxonomy (GTDB): domain Bacteria; phylum Bacillota; class Clostridia; order Peptostreptococcales; family Anaerovoracaceae; genus Lentihominibacter. The sequence continues at coordinate 7,013 of JAUNBU010000035.1, forward strand.
ATGTAGATTCTGACATTTTGCTGCCCGATCTGGCCTTTTTCTGCCGTCAGGTGCAGGATTTTCGCAGTGATATTTCGTTTGCCTTCGGTTGCTTCCTGTTCCGTTCTCAAATCCGTAATGCTTTCAGGGGAAATGAGGGAAACCGTACCGGCCGCTGCTTCAACGATCCCCAGTCCCATTTCGCCTGTCTCTTCTTCGATGTAAATGCTTCCCGTTTCTGCCTTAGCATCCAGGCGCAGGAGCGCCATGGCATCATCGGTGCGGATCCAGTCGTAACGTACCTTCACATCCAGCACCCAGTTGCCTTCCGCATCACGAACGAGAGCATACGATTTAGTACCGTCGTCCGGATCTTCGTAAATGGATTCGTCGATGGATTTGACGATCTCCGGTCCGTTGCTGCGCTGCTCCAGGATCAGCGGTTTATCCACCGAACCGATGCTGTCCTTCGCCTCCAGCTTGATGTTCCTGCCCAGGATATGCTCCGTCTGTGCACCTGCAGGTGCAGCCGGATCCTGAGGATCAGCGACGATGGCTTTATCCGCCAGAATACTTCCTCCGGAAGCCGTCAGCGTAACATCTTCGCGCTCCGATCTGATGTATCCTATGGTAATATCTCCTGTATCCTGTGTGATATTGATCGCACCATCATTATATACATTGGCAGCGCCGGCGCTCTCGCCGATATGGATGTTCACATCTCTCGGATCACTGTCTGTATAAGATGTTTCTGTTTCTGAATACCGGCTCTCGTTCAGCGCCTTATAATAGAGTTCTTGTATTTCTTCATCCGTAAGAAGTCCTGCCAGATATGCACCAAGATCCTTGATCAGTTCCAGTTCAGGGGTCTGGCCATCCGGGTCGGCAGCAGGGTCAATATTAGGGTCTGTCGTCGGATCCTGTGCTGCCGTCTGGTTTTGGGCATTGATCCTCTCGGTTTCTGTAAAGAAATATATCAGTAGCTTTGCAGCTTCTTCATCGCTGATGGCATATACTTCTTCCATCTTCGGATCGTTGTCTTCATCCACCTGAGGCTCGCCATTTTCATCGATGATCTGAACTGTTTCCTTATGGCAGATGGCAGCCAGCAGCGCCTCGACTATGGCTTCAGCCTCATCTCCCTCCGGATTTGCCGCAGCAGCAGTCGTCAGACTTTCCATGATGGTCTCTGCCCTGGTCTTGGTCTTGTCGGTTTCGTCAGTAAGATGTAAAGCAAGTGCAGCCAGCTTATTCTTCGGCAACTGTCCCAGCATCTGTGCATAGGTCATTTCATCCAAATTATCGGTCCCTGCCAGAAGTTCTCTCAATTCTTCTTCGGAGAGGATCGCTTTCATGGCTTCCTCGTTGTCTATGGCTTCCGCTGCCGATATCAATGCGTCTACGCTGTCGGCATCCAGTATACTCAGCATACCTATGATGGCTTCATCGCTGATGATCTCCAGCAGCCACTGACTGTTGAGGCCCTCTTCATTCCCAGCTTTGATCAGCTGTGCGATGACGGCTTTTTCCAGATCCGCCGTCCACTCTTCTCGCGCCTTTCGCTCCATGATCCAGGTGGCGATTTCTTCCCAAGACTGGTGCTGGATAGCGATCTGCAATTCTTCATCTTCGATCCACTTGAGATGATCGCCTTCCAAAGGCTGATCTTCACCGGTTATCTCTTCATCTTTTATGGTATATCCGAAGAATTCATTGATCTTCGGATCATCTCCGTGTGTCAACGTTTCCGTTCCTGCTTCGTTGGTATAGGTCAGCTCCAGTGCGTCCAGGTAGTAGCTGGTCACATCGCCGATCTGCACCGTGACTTCTGCAGGTACGTCAAGGATCAGCCATTTTTCAGACGTTCCAATATCTTTCCCAGCTCTCATCCAAAGGCTTGCAGTACTGTCCGTATCGCCCTCTGCGAATTTGATCAGGTTCCGCTTGCCATACTCTCCGCAATCGATCCCGTCACTGTACATGAGGATGCTTCCGTCCGCATCCAGCTTCACTGAGCTTGCCTTAGACAATATCATATCGAAGAGGATATCTCCTGCCGCTTCAAAGTCGATGGAACTTCCTGTCTGTCCGGTTCCCTTGTCTACATAGATCTTATTGATCTTGATATCTCCTTCTGATATGGCATCTGTGTTGTCTATAAAGCCGGTCGGCTTGCCGTCGGCGTCGAGAACTTCCAGCTTGTTTGTCTTAAATATGACAGATGCTCCGTCCTGTACTGTCAGATCGGTACCGATGATGGACCCATCCTTAGTTACTATCAAAAGTGTAGCGCCGTTCTTTATCAAAGTTCCCGGATCGAGCTCCATACTTTCTTCCGGAACGTAGATATAGTAGCTTGCCGCGATCACTTTGTTCTCATCAAGATCCAGCAGCTCGACCTTCCCTGTATCCGGAAGAACCATATCGATCAGGTTGTTCCCCTGCCCTATGGTTCCGGTGGACTCTGCCAGTATGATGATGTTTCCATTGGACTTGATGTCTACATCTTCCTCCGCAAACGGATCGCCGTCCAGGATGCTTCCTGCAGGATCGTCCATCTTCAGCTTCACGTTCTGACCTTCTATGTAGGTCACCAGATATTCCGTTCCCGGGATCGCCGCCGTTGTCGTACTCTCCGTCAATTCTATAAGCCAGGTAACGTTGAAGTCAGAGCCAACCTTTACAACAGGTTCCCCATTTTCGTACGTGGTGTAATATGTCGTATCTCCTTCGGTGGTTATGGTCAGAACCGTCTGTCCATTATACGTCACTCTGATATTCTCCCCTATGGCCCTCGTCATGATGGACTCGCTTTTTGCAACCCACCATCGATCCCCATCCCAATAGTAATACTTACCGTCAGCTCCGTAGGCCACATTTTCGGAAATGCGCGCCAACTTCAAATTCCCCGACAGGACTACCACCGGCGACTGTGATCCTTCTTTGTTGTAGAAGAAGCCTTCCATTCTCAGGTTGCCTGTCTGCGGCTTGTAGGTTATAAAGCTTCCCATACCTGTAACATCAGCTGCCGTATTGACGATCACTTCACCTGTACTGCTGATCCACATGTCTTTCAGCACTCTGTATACACTGGTTAATGTCACATCGGTCCCACTATAATTGTGAAGCTTCAACGTAACGCTTTCATTCTGCAGAAGGTGGATCTTGGCATCAGCCTTGACCGTGATCCAAAGGAAGCAGCTGAAAATCCCATAAGGATCAGTCCAGCTGGTTTCGCTGCGTTGGATCTCTATCGTAACATTTACGGAATCCAATTGGTACTGTTTCTGGCCGATAGGTTCCTGCAGCACGCTGACAGGTGCGAAGAGGACCGCTCTGTAGGTCCCATCCTTCTTGTCGCCGAATTGGTATCCTGTGTACTCCTCATCACCGATTTTGATGTCTTTTGCGTCCATATCATTAAAGAGGATCCCGCTACATTGTATGGAAACATAACTATTGCCGTCCGCATCTATCAAGTAGGAAGGTGCAATATGCATTCCTATATATTTCGGGTGCTCCAAAACCCAATACTTGTTGTAATAATCATACCCGCCATAGGATGCTTCTTTTAGATAGATTTGACTTCCCTTTGTGATCTTCTCCTCTTTCACCACATACTTGTTCTGTTTTTCATCCCAGGTATATGTAGTCGTAACTGTATCGTACCGATACCACTCAACATAATAAGTTCCACCTGTTCCGAGGAAATTCGAATCGGTCATGGTCCAGGTATGCGTCCTCGTTTTTGTTTCATTATAATCTGCTTTGTCAGCAGGTATTACTGCGGCCACATCAGAATCAGAAGTGGTGTGGACGACACTACCATTTCTATATTCCTCATTGGCTCTTGCCCCTTCGAAGACGCCGATCAGATAACCGGCTTTATCCACTATCATCATATAATACTTTCCTCCGTATGAGATAGTATACCGATTGTCCCAACCCTCCTGATTGAGGAAATAGTATTTGTTCCCATCGCTGTCGGTCCTGTATAAGAAGCATTGCTCGAGAGAAATGGTTTCATAATTGTCGTTATCATCACAACTAGTGATCGTGAATTCGTTTCTCATTACTACGGTGCCTGCTACCGTGTGCCATGAATTTGAATCCATATCATATTCCAGATAGACATCGAAACCTTTTTCATCCTTTGCCGTCAGAACGCCTGTTGCCAAATTGAGTTCTGCGTTATATGCCTTCAGCAGGATGATGATCTGCCCTCCGCTGACCGTATATCCGTAATTCTCCGTATCGAAGGATTTGCCATCTATGCCGATGACGCGGTGGATATTGCCGCTTTCATCAAGATAAAGCTTGACGCCGGTTGGCAGTTCGTAGATATTATAGGTCTGTTCCTGAACTCCCAGCAGGTAGAATTCCAACTGTGCCAGGGTAAGGTTGATATTGCTGGCACTGATGGTCTCTGTGGTGAATTCCAGAACGCCCGGGATCACCAGTGACGCTGCTCCCGCATCCACCAGATACTGCATCCTGATGGCCGTAGGTAGAAGGATGTCAAGATCTCCGCCTGCCACAATATAGTTCAGATCCAATGTTCCGCTGATATGGCCCGTTCCAACCTGTGTCAGCTCCTTGACCGGCGTGATCTCTGCCAGAGTCATCTGCAGATATACATATCCGGTGGCTGTGATATACGGCTCTATGTTATTTCCTTCAAACGGATTGAGATAGATCTGGAATCGGTCGCTTCCGTCCTGTGCCATTCCGCCCGTTCCGATATTCGCAGCATTGACCACCTTAAATGCGTGGGTCCAGACAGCGGCAACCTGCACGCTGCCCATGGTAAGCGTGTTGTTTGTGTAAAGGCTCCCGTTGCCATTGCCGTTTTCTTCAGTCCAGGTCACGATCACGCTGCCCCGCTCATTGCTGACGATGCCGTTAAAGGTGATGTCGCCTGCATCCCTTGATTCTATGGTGATGACAGGACGAGTCACCGCACTGACATTGAAATATGCGGTGTTATATCCTGCTGAATTGACTGCCGGCTTGGTAAAGCTTTCGTTGTAAGGATCGATGGCCGACAAAACGATATCATAACCGGTCCTGTTTGTGATATCGATCTCCGGAATGTACTGCTGTCCATAGATCTTATTCTGGCTCAGGTCAACGCCCAGCGCCGTCAGCTTCCCGGCGCCGTTGTTTCTAATGACAGTTATGAAAATCATCTGATTGCCGCTCTGCCCGAATCCGTAGCTCAGCCTCTCATTCGGCATTCCTACTGAACGAACCTGCACCATTCCCCATTCATCCTTGTAAACGTCGATGGCGATCCCCGCCGCCGCATCTCCGATATGGAACACGACTGCCTGGTCCACCGTCAAGGACGATCCGCTGGTCATCTCGTTTTTGGTCTCTTCAACCTTGGAGGCGATGGCATGTCTGGTCCCGGATGCATCCAGGTGGACGCGTCCGTTGAACTGCCTGCTTTCCAGCCGTACATCCGCACCGGTGAAATCTGCCAGCGCACCGATCTTAACGGTTCCGACCGCACTGCCAAAAAGTCTGGCATAGGATTCGATCCTTCCCGCAAATGCCTGGATCTTGGTCCCCGCATAGAGGTTTACATGCAGATCCGGACTGGTCGGCGTGGCATCTGCTTTGATATACAGGGCATCGTAAGCCTTCAGTATCGCGTTGCTCACATGAACATCTGCGTTGATATAAAGTATGGCTTTGCTTTCCGCTTCTGCAGAACCTCCGAGACCTTTTGTAATGGCGTAGGTATATATGAAGATACTCAGATTCTTGATCCCGGACTGGATGTAGATGTTCTTTGCCGTGATCTCTGCCGGTGCTCCTGCCTTGTCACTTTCTTCCGAAGCGATCTTCACTGCCGCATTCAGTATGATGTCAGCCACAAACGCTCTTGACTTAGGCACCGCGATGATCCCTCCGGCGCTGTAGTCTCCAACGGTCTGGATGTCGGCGCTGCCCGTATAAGCTTCGATGGTCACGTCTCCGAAGATATTGGTCACCTTGACTCCGCTCTTTATCGCAACATCCGTATTTGAAGTCACAATGGTCTCTGTTTTCACCGATCCGATGGTGGCAAGACCGGCTCCGTCACCGTCTGCCTTTGTCAGAATGCTGTCGGCCTGTCCCGTGACAGCAGCGATCCGGATCTCACCGAAGTCTGCAAAGAGCGCTGCATTCTCTCTGATGA
>JAUNBU010000230.1 GCA_030526925.1 Bacillota bacterium
GCATAAGATGGCGGAGGCTAATAAGGCTTTTGCACATTATCGCTGGTAATGGCTTTTAAAAAAGCATAAGCAGAAAGGAGGATACGATGCCTAACAGAAGTTTTCCGTTAGAAAAGACGAGAAACATAGGGATCATGGCACATATTGATGCCGGTAAGACGACTACCACGGAAAGAATCCTGTTTTACACGGGCAGAACCCACAAACTGGGGGAGACCCATGAAGGCGCAGCCACCATGGACTGGATGGAACAGGAACAAGAACGCGGTATCACAATAACCTCTGCTGCTACTACAGCCCAATGGAAAGACACTAGAATCAATATCATAGATACACCGGGACACGTAGACTTTACCGTCGAGGTAGAGCGTTCGCTCAGAGTGCTGGACGGAGCAGTTACGGTCCTTTGTGCAAAAGGCGGAGTTGAGCCTCAGTCAGAAACCGTTTGGAGACAAGCGGAGAAATACGGAGTTCCGCGAATGATATTTGTAAACAAGATGGACATCTTGGGTGCAGATTTTTACCGAGTCGTAGATATGGTAAAGGATCGGCTTAAAGCCAATGCTGTACCTATCCAGCTGCCAATCGGCAAAGAAGACTCGTTCGTGGGAATCATTGACTTAGTAGAAATGAAAGCAGAGATATACAAGGATGATCTCGGTAAGGAATATGAGGTGACTGATATTCCTGAGGAATTAAGATCAGATGCCGAAGGCTGGAGAGAACAGCTGGTAGAGTCTGTTTCCGAGTTGGACGAGGAGCTGATGATGAAGTTCCTTGAAGGTGAGGAGATTTCCAAGGAAGAGATCAAGAGGGTAATCAGAGCAGCGACGATTTCAGGAGAAATGGTGCCTGTGACCTGTGGCAGCGCTTACAGGAACAAGGGTGTCCAGATGATGCTGGACGCTGTGATAGACTATATGCCTTCCCCTGTGGACATTCCGCCGATCAAAGGTGTTATACCTAAGACAGGCAAAGAAGAAGAAAGACCTGCGGATGATAAGGGTCCATTCTCAGCCTTGGCCTTCAAGATCATGGCCGACCCGTTTGTAGGAAAGCTGGCATTTTTCAGAGTGTATTCCGGAACATTAGCTTCCGGCTCCTATGTCTACAATTCCACAAAGGGTAAGAAGGAGAGAATAGGAAGAATTCTTCAGATGCACGCCAACAAACGAGAAGATATCGAAATGGTATACTCGGGCGACATCGCAGCAGCAGTAGGACTGAAAGTCACTACTACAGGAGATACTCTCTGTGACGAGAAGAGAGAAATTATATTGGAGTCGATGGAATTCCCTGATCCGGTAATCGAGATCGCTATCGAGCCAAAGACAAAGGCCGGACAGGAAAAAATGGGGATCGCCCTCGCCAAGCTGGCGGAGGAAGACCCTACTTTCAAGACTTATACCAATGAAGACACCGGACAGACCATCATCGCCGGTATGGGTGAGCTCCATCTGGAGATCATCGTGGACAGACTTTTGAGAGAGTTCAAGGTAGAAGCCAATGTGGGCAAGCCGCAGGTTTCATACAAGGAAACGATCAGTACCGAGGCAGATGTGGATCACAAGTACGCCAAGCAGTCAGGCGGACGAGGTCAGTACGGACATGTCAAGATCAAGGTTTATCCGAGAGAACCGGGAGAAGGGTTCGAGTTCAAGAACTCCATCGTCGGAGGAGCGATTCCGAAGGAATACATTCCGAAGATCGAAGACGGTATCAAGGAAGCCATGCAGACAGGTCCTGTAGCGGGATATCAGGTAGTCGATGTGGGAGTAGAGCTGTACGACGGTTCTTACCACGAAGTGGACTCCTCGGAAATGGCATTTAAGATCGCAGCATCCATGGCTTTCCGGGAAGCCGCCAAGAAAGCGAGTCCTGTATTGCTGGAGCCGATCTTCAAGATCGAGGTAACGGTTCCGGAAGAATACATGGGAGACGTTATCGGCGACATCAGCTCCAGGAGAGGAAGGATCGAAGGCTCCGACATGAACAACGGCGCCGTGGCAGTCAGAGGATACGTTCCGCTTTCGGAAATGTTCGGATATGCTACGGATCTTCGTTCCAGAACTCAGGGCAGAGGCGTCTACGTAATGCAGTTTGACCACTTTGAAAAGTTACCGGATAGTTTAATAGACTCTATTAACAAATAGTAAAGGAGAATTAAAATGGCAAAACAGAAATTTGAAAGAAATAAGCCGCATATCAATATCGGAACCATCGGTCACGTAGACCATGGTAAGACGACACTGACAGCAGCGATCACAACGA
>JAUNBU010000036.1 GCA_030526925.1 Bacillota bacterium
TGAGATAGATGAGGGAGACGGTTTGATCTGCGATTTAGACAAAGAAGTCACCAGACTGAACCGTGAAGATGATGAATGGAGGAGGCAAGCCATGAGATTGGATGAAGAGATCGAATTGAGAGCCGAATTCAGCAAACGCGAAGGGATCGAGCAGGGCCTCAAACAGGGCGTCGAAACAGGGACAAGAGAAGAACGAAACAAGATCGCCAAAACCATGCTGGCTGACCGCATTCCTTTTGATGCGATCCGGAAATACACCGGCGTCGAAGAAGATGTGCTAAAAGAACTTGAACAGGAACTGTCCCAGTCAAGCAAGACCGACGACTGATTCGCCTCACAACAGACAGACTTTATGTATAATACGGCAGGGTGAAGGAAATCTCCGCTCCGCCGTATTTATTGTTTTTGGCGAACATCTTGCCCGAATGCTGGGCGATGATCTGCTTGGAAATGTGCAGCCCCAACCCGGAACGGGCAGAGATGGCAGACGCCTTCACACCATTGTATTCTACCGTGTATTCCGACGCCTCGCTTGTATTCAGCTTCTTGCCTTCGCTGAAGTTTCGCTCGAAGATGCGTGCCAGATCTTTTTCTGCGATGCCGTCTCCCGTATCGCTGACGGTGAACAGCAGCTCGCCCTCGGGAACGTTGTGGTGATCCTCACGGAACGCAGTGTGAAGCAGCTCCTCGTTGACATAGGTGCTGCAGGAAACATAGATTTCCCCTGCCAGCGGCGTATGACGTATTGCATTGTTTATCATGTTGGACACCACCTGCTGGATGCGGTAAGGGTCCACGATGAGTACCGCCTTGTCCGAGATGGAGGAAGCGATGACCGCTTTGTGGTCTGAGCTGTTGATGTGAAATTCACATTCCCGCATCAAATCACCGAATACCTCAGCAGCAGGACTCTCGTAAAACCGATACTCCAGACTCTGGGACGTAACGTTGGAAACCTGAGAAAGGTCATTGAGCAAAGTGGTCAGCATCATGGCCTTGGAATTTATCATCTTCAGATAGGTGTCGGCGGATTCAGCCGGCACCACCTTGTCCAGCAGACTTTCCGTATACCCCTGGATCAGAGTCACCGGAGTTTTTATCTCATGGGAGATGTTTTCCAGCAGCTCCTTCTTCGTCTTTTCCGCCTGCCGGAGACCTTCCTCCATCTTCTTTCGCTCAGTAATATCACGCAGGATCCCTTCAACTGCAACCACTGTCCCCGTGTTGTCACGAATAGGCATGTAGTGGATCTCCGACCACTTGAGGACAGCCCCGTCTTTGTAAAAGCAAAGAACGCTGTTGCCCGGAGTTGAAACGGGACGAGAGAATATCCCGATGATGTCGCTGTGTTTCTTTTCCACTTCTATGTAGTCAAAGAACCGATCCGGCATCTTGTACAGCTGCTCCGGTGAAAGACCGATCAGCTGTGAAATGGCAGGGCTGATGTATTCGAAGTTTTGACGTTTGTAATCGTAGAGGAACATGGAATCAGAAGAATTTTCCACTAAAAGCCTGAAGCGAGCGGACCTTTTGGTGTCCAGAAACCGCAGCTTCTTGAAGTAGACGATGATCAGAATCAGAATCAAGACGTTTACCGTCAGAAGCCCGATGAAATAGGCGTACATGGCGACGGCGGAGTTTCCCAGTGCGAAGCCGAAGTGGTTGACGAAGATGCTCCACAGGATTATGAAAAAGCTGGCCAGCAGCTTCTCCGGCAGCTTCTGGGTCCAGGAAAAGGCTATGAACATGCAGCCGGCGACGATCAGAAGACCGGAGCAGTAGATCGCATTGGGGATCAGGGAAATGGCGTAGATCTGTTCCGAGGTCGGATAGAGAACGATCAGCAGGGTGGACACCAGCGTTGCAGCGCGAAGGTATCCGGGAAATTTTCGCTGAAAAAAGTGGTAGGTGCCGAAGAGGAACAGGTAGGAGCCTATGAGGGAGATGATCTGACGCAGCATGACATAGCTCACCTCCAGCAGCGCCAGACTGAGATTCAAAAAATCCAACAAAAACATGACTGAATAGACCAGCCAGGAAGCGCCCCACAATCGCATATAGCGTTTGCCGCTTTGATGCGAAAGGATGAGGAATATGATACTCAGCATGAGCGTGGTGGCGGTAGACGCCAGCATGGAATAGCCGGGTATGAGATACATACAGCAAACTCCTTCAATATTTTGATTATGCCTCGGTGATAATATTTGAATCCCGTATGCTTTTATGATAAATTAAAGGAAGCTAAAAGTAAATAGGCTGTTTGAACGATGAAACATTCCGATATGATGATGTGATGGATAAAATTCAGAGGAGATCCCATGGGAAAGACCTTTGCAAGCTACAAGTGGATAAGCCTCATGGCATTCGCACTGATGTACAATCTGGTATATCTGGGCAGATTCAATGTCAACAATTTAATGGACAATTTCGCAGGTGAACTGTCATTTTCTGCGGGACAGCAGGATATGATCTCCCTCAGCGTGTTTGCCAGCTATGCGGTGGGGAGCTTCATCAACGGCTACCTGGCGGACCGGTTCGGAGCCAAGAAGATCGTGATCATCGGTGGGACGGTGTCGGCAATCTTGAATATGTGCGTCGCTTTCCAGAACAGCTGGGTGGCGATCCTGGTCCTTTGGCTGGTCAACGGATATTTCCAGAGCATGATCTGGGTAGGCGGCATCAGCCTGCTCGCCAACTGGTGGAAAGAAGGAGAACGTGGAAAAGGCGTGGGTATCGCAAATTTCTTTTCCGGTATGTCACACGCTACGGCATATCTTTTGCCCATCATGATCATGTCGCTGTGGCCCACTCTGGGATGGCGATCCTCTCTGGTAATACCGATGATACCGCTGATGATTTTTGTGATCCTCTTCGGCATTTTCGCCGTGGAACGACCCCAGAGGAAAGGGCTGGAACCATACGGAATAGATGATAAACGCCATCAGGAAAGGGAACGGCAGCTTGAACGGATCGCAGCAGACAAGGGAACGCCCTGGAAGTATTTTTTCAGCCAGAAGAAATTCTGGTGGTGGTGCATCATCGCCATGCTTTCCAGCATATGCAGGTACGGACTTCTCAACTGGATCCCGCTCTACTACAGTGAAGAAAAGGGGACAGCTATCCTAAATGAAACCTTTTCCAGCCTTACACTCCCGGTGGGCATGGCTTTCGGGACGCTGATAATCACCTGGATCGCGGGAACCAAGCTGTTCAACAACAAAGGGCTTATCGTCATCGCCATGGCGGCTATCTGCGCAACGCTGGTGGTTTTATTCCCTATGATCGGAGACACCCGGTCGGTGCTGGTGGGCATTTTCTTTACGGGCTTCGCCCTCTACGGCATCAACGGCATCCTGTGGGTCCACGCCATCGACCAGGGCTGCCGTGTATTTGCGGGCAGTGCGGCAGGCGTATTTAACGGCTTCGCCTATTTAGGGGCTTTTTTGGAAAGCTTCCTCTTTACGGCAGTCGTGGACATATTCGGCAACTATCTGGCGGTATTTATCGTCATGGAGGTGCTCTGTATCTTTATGGCGATATGCGGCATGATCGTCAGCAAGAAAAACACCGTCATCGTTCCCGAGGTGCAGGAATAGGAAGCCAGGGAGCAAGGAGGCGCAGTTAGATCGGCGCAGCGCATTGTATAAAGTTTTTCTAAAGAATCAACGCTACATATTGAAAAGCAAGGCATATGAGGATTAACATTGACCCATGAAACAGCAGTAATGGGTACAAGGAGGATCTGAATATGTCTTTTATTTTGGGAATGGATACAGGCGGGACCTATACGGACGGCGTGATCGTAGATGCGGCGACGAGAAAGATCCTTTGCAAGGCAAAAGCGCTTACCACCAAGGAGGATCTGACCATCGGCATCAAAAACTGCATAGAAGCCCTGAACTTTGAGAGAATGTCAGACGTCAGGATGGTATCCCTTTCCACGACTTTGGCGACCAATGCCATCGTGGAGGGCAGAGGGGCTGCGGTGGGGCTCATATACATGGGCGCAGAGTTGGAGGAGCCGGTTCCCGTGGAAAAGGCGACCAGGGTCAAGGGCGCCTTCGATATCATGGGGCGTCTCAAGGAAGATCTGGATCTGCAGCAGGTGAAGGATGCACTGAAGGAAATGAAGGGGCAGGTGGAGGCCCTGGCGGTTTCGGGATACGCCAGCGTGAGAAACCCCAAGCACGAGCAGGAAATCAGACGCGTTGCAGAGGAAGTGTTTTCCGTGCCGATCATCTGCGCTCATCAGCTGACATCTGCCCTGGGCTTTCATCACCGGACGGTGACGGCTGTCCTCAACGGCAGGCTGATCCCCATCATAGACAGGCTGCTGGAATCGACCAAGGTGGTTCTGGCGGAAAAGCAGATAGATGCGCCCGTCATGGTGGTGAAGGGTGACGGAACGCTGATGCGGGAGCAGCTGGCAAAGGAGCGTCCCATTGAGACTATTTTGTCGGGACCTGCGGCCAGCGTTATCGGTGGGCTGGCGCTCACAGGAAAAGAGGACGGTATCGTCTTCGATATGGGAGGAACCACCAGCGATCTGGCGGAGGTCTCAGGCGGCAAGGTCAGGATCAAGGTGGAAGGCGCCAAGGTGGGCGGCTGGTTCACCAGAGTCCGGGCGGTGGAGATATCTACCTTCGGTCTTGGCGGAGACAGCAGGATCTGCCTGGACAGGAAAGGAAATATCAAGATCGGACCGGAAAAGGTATGGCCTCTCTGCCTGGCAGGGGCAGAATATCCCCGGTTGATCCACGAGCTGAAGAGCTTCAAGCGGGTGGGCGAGTTCAAAAGCTATTCCAGCCAGGAAGCGGATTGCTACCGATATATGGGAGGGACTTTGCCGGAGGATATCAGCGAAGATGAGAAGAAGATCATCGAAAAGCTGGAGGAAAGGCCCCACAGCATGTCCTATCTGGCAAGGAGTATCGGCAAGGATCCGGAGACGGTGGATCTGACGCCTCTGGTGGAGGCGGGGGTTTTGGCGCGGATCTCCGTGACGCCTACAGATATACTGCACTTCCGGGGCAGATACAACAGATGGAATCGGGAACTGGCTCAGGCGGGCATCGAGATTTTGGCGAGGCGAAAGGAAATGTCTGCGTCTAGGTTCGCAGAGATGGCGGAGCAGGAGATCAACGCCAGGATAGCCATGGCATGCATCCAGAGCGCCGCCGACTTTGACTGCGGGGATATTTCATTTATGGAAAGCCCTGAAGCCATGTACTTGATACAGGCGGCGTTCAATAGGAAGAATACGTCGCTGCTGAAGCCGGAGATACACTTGGAAAAGCCCATCGTTGCGCTGGGCGCTCCGGCAGGCGCATGGGTGACGGCAGCGGAATCGCTGCTGAATGTGGAAGTCATCGTACCGGAAAATGCAGACGTGGCAAACGCCTACGGTGCGGCGGTAGGTCAGATCACCCAGCAGGTGGAGCTACTCATCAGTCTGGACGGCGGCAGCTACATCCTAAATACGCCTTGGGAGCGCTATACTTACGGCAGCAAGGACGAAGCCATGTTCTACGCCATCCACGAAGGCAGGAAGCACATCGAGCATCTGCTGATGGACGCAGGCTGCCGTACCTGGACCATCGAAGAAAGCCCATCCGACATCATGGTAGAGATAAAGGAAAACGAGGGCAAGGTCTACATGGGCACCAAACTGCTCATCACCGGCACCGGCACCCTACTATAAAGCGCACGACCGGATACGTTACCGCAAATTCTGACAACTGAAAGCGCCTGCATCTTTACTGTATTTGTTGAAGGTGGCAGGGTATTGCTGGCGTAATCCGCAGCGCAGCGCTCGCATCCCCCCCAAAAAAATTCTTACAACTGAAGGCGCCTGCCTCTTCGCTAACATTTGAAGGGGAAGGGGTGTTTCCGGCGTAATCCGCAGCGAAGCGAGGACATCGCCGGGAATATCTCCTTCCCCTTTCAAATGCCTCTGCAGCATAAGCAGGCGCGCCTTCAATCGTCAGAATTTTCTTTAACGTATCTTTAGCATTTCTTTTGCCAATCTAAAACCTCCCTTGAAACCCTCTTTAATCCGGTCCTTTATAGTAAAACCATAAACAAACCAACGTCAGTTAAATGGAAGAACCATTATTAAGGAGGAACGAAAATGTATAACAGAACTTACACAGGAAAAATCCAATTAGCAGTACTGGACACGGCAGGCACATTCTGCGACGGCCCCGGAGATTTGAGACACAGATGGCCGAAGGACGACCTGAGAGGATGCAAAGCACCGGTAGTACCTTTCTATGAAGCACTTCAGCAGTTCGGCATCGAATGTGAATGGTCAGAAATCAGAAAGCCAATGGGCAACTTCAAGCCGACTCACCTGAGGATGCTCCTAAACCTTCCTGAAATCTCTTCACAGTGGGAAGAAAAGTATGGACGCCCTTGGAACGAAGACGACTTTGACGCCATTTTGGCAGCATTCAGACCGCTCATGTCCAAGTACATCGTGGACGAAGATCTGGCAAAGCCGGTAGAAGGCGCAGTTGAATGCATCGACAAGTTGAGAGCAGCAGGGATCCTGGTAGGATGCGACACCGGATACTATGAAGAAGACTCTCTGGCACTGAACAAGGTTCTGGAAGACAAATACGGACTCAAGTTCGACGTAGTAACCAACGCAGAAAAGGTTCCGGGCAGACCTGCACCGTTCATGGTATACGACTGCATGCTCAGCGCTTACGAGATCACCAAGAAAGCCATCCCTTGCGAAGCAGTAGTAAAGATCGACGACACGGCTCCTGGCATGATCTGCGGAAACAACGCAGGCGCATGGACCATCGGACTTTATGCATCAGGCTCCAACGATTACGATACGCTGGCAGCATCAAAGCCTGACTTCCTGGTACCGGATGTATCATACGTACCGGAAATCATATTCGGACAGATCGAACCAAGACTGAGAAGAGGCGAGAAGCCGGGACAGGGACTGATCGAGACAATTTAAGCAGGGCATATATTTTCGAGGCACTCCCCCACTTCCGATCATGGGAGTGCCTTACTTATTTAGTTTCAGAACAGGAGGAAACTTATGAACAATAACGCAACTAGTCAAAAGAAGGTTGACATGCTAGGTTACACTCCGGAACAGTTTAAGCTATTTACCAAAAATGCCTGGATCGTATTGCTGGCTTTTTCGATACTGTACTGCTTCCTGTATTGCGGACGGCTGAACCTACAGTACACCATGCCGGCTATGATGGCAGAGGAAGGCTGGACGGAACTGGATCTGGGGATCCTTTCCTCGGTACTCTTCTGGACCTACGGCATCGGGCATCTGTTCAACGGCAGGTTGGGAGAGATCTTTGGCGTCAACCGCTTCATAATTGCAGGAATGTTTTTGTCGGCAGGTGCCAACCTGCTCATCGGATTTCAGTCCAGCATCGTGATAATCGCGATTTTATGGGGTTTCAATGGATACTTCCAGTCAATGCTCTGGTCTCCGGGGATGGCGCTGCTGTCCAACTGGTGGCCGGGCAAAAGGCGCGGATTCGCCACAGGCTTTGCCAATGCGTTTTCCGGCTTCGGCCAGGTGTTCGCGGCACTGACAGTATCTCTGGCATTTGTCATAATGCCGGGCAGCGGCTGGAAAGCCGGCTTCATCGTTCCGGTAGTGATCATGGTCATCATAGCCGTTCTCTACATCTTCGTGGCAAAGGACAGCCCGAAGAAAATCGGGCTCAAGGAATACGTTGACAGCGACGCCAAGAGAAATGAGCAGGACGAAGAGCTGAAGCAGCTGATCGCCGAAAAAGGAAAGCTGTATCCGTATATATACCTATTTAAAAAATGGAGATTCGATTGCTGGCTGCTGATCATCGCAGGCTCCAGCATCGCCAGGTACGGACTTTTGACCTGGGTTCCCACCTATTACGTGCAGGAATTCGGAGTGGATGTAAAGGACGGGGCGTTGGGTACCGTATTGCTGCCTCTGGGCATGGCATTCGGGACATTCATCATTCCGTGGATCTCCGATAAATTCTTCTCGGACAACAGACTGCCGATGGTAATCATCTGTGCAGTAGTGGCAGGCGCTACCGTGTTCTGCTTTATGAAGATCGAACCGGGTGCGCTGGCAGGAGCGCTGCTGTTCATCGCCGGCTTCTTCATCTACGCCATTAACGGTCTTGTTTGGGCGTATGCTACGGATGTAGGTGGAAGAGCCTTCGCAGGAACTGCGGCAGGGATACTGGATTGCTTCGCATACCTGGGGGCATCGGTACAGGCTATCTACTTCGGAAGCGTACTGACCAGCAGCGGTAACTGGACCCTGGTGTTCACCGCTATCGCAGGTGTGTGCATTGCCATCGTAGTAATCGCCATCGTAGCAGGATGGGGCGTGAACAAAAAAGAAGGCGAAATTAAATAAATCGTTCAAAGATCAATCATTTAAAGACACCAATGAGATATAAGCGTAATATAAGGAGGAAGAAAAATGGATTATCCTAAAGTAAAGAGAAACGTATTGTTGAACCCGGGTCCTGCGACTACCACAGATACCGTTAAGTATGCGCAGGTGGTTCCTGACATCTGCCCAAGGGAAAAAGAATTTGGCGACATTATGAAACAGATGGGCGAAGATCTTGTAAAGATCGTTCACGGCGACCTGAACAAGTACACTGCAGTACTGTTCACCGGCTCCGGCACCATCAACATCGACTCCTGCGTCAGCTCTCTGGTCCCTGCAGGAAAGAAGATCCTCATTCTCAACAACGGTGCATACTCTGCAAGAGGTGCAGAAGTTGCAGAATACTATCACATGGATCACATCAACCTGAAGCTTTCCATAACCGAGCCCATCGATGTTGCCAAAGCAGAAGAAGCAATCAAGGCAGATCCTGACATCGCAGTAGTTTACTGCTGTCACCACGAGACCGGCACAGGCGTCCTGAACCCGATCAGAGAGATCGGCGCTGTTGCTCACAAATACGGTAAGACCATGGTGGTAGATACTACATCTACATATGCTATGATCCCAATCGACATGGATAAAGACAACCTGGACTTCATCATGGCGTCCGCACAGAAGGGTCTCATGTCCATGACAGGACTGTCCTATGTGATCGGCAATACGGCAATGCTGGAAGCATCAAAAGACTATCCGACAAGATCATACTACACCAACCTTTACATGCAGTATGACTTCATCAAGAACAAGGGCGAAATGCACTTTACGCCTCCTGTACAGACCATCTATGCAACGCGCCAGGCAATCAAGGAATACTGGGAAGTAGGCGAGCAGGCTAAGTGGGAACGTCATCAGTCATTGTGGGAAGCCATCTACAGGGGTCTGGACAGACTGGGCTTTGAGACCATCATCCCCAAGGAACTGCAGTCTAAGCTGGTAGTTTCGGTACTGTATCCGGACGATCCTAACTTTGACTTCACGACGATCCACGACTATGTATACGAGAGAGGATTCACCATCTATCCCGGAAAGGTTTCGGATCTTCCGACCTTCAGGCTTTGCGCACTGGGAACCATCGTTCCGGCAGATGTAGACGACTTCTTCAATTGCTTCGAGGAAGGCCTCAAGTCCATGGGTGTACAGGTTCCTGTGGTATACAAAAAATAATACAGGCTGACATGAAACACTACATATGAAGCACTGATCGGCGTTCTCCTTTATCGCCGACGGGACAGAAACAAGAGCTGCCTTCGGGCAGCCCTTGTTCTATCCGGAATGATTTTGAAAATTTAGATTTCTAGCAGGAAACCAGCTTGTAGCCGACTCCTCGGACCGTATGTATGTATTTGGGGTTTTCCGAATCTGTTTCGATTTTTTTACGGAGATTGCTGATGTGTACCATGACGGTACGCACGTCCTCCTCCAGGCCGTAGGTGTCCCACAGGCTGTCGAAGATCTGCCTGCTGGTAAATACCCGGTTGGGATATTTGCAGAACAAGACCAGAAGCTCGAACTCCTTGGCTGTCAGATGGACGGGGTCGCCGTTTACGGTGACCGTGTGGGCCGAAAGATCTATTTCCAGATCCCCCACGGAAAGGATATTGTTTTTGCCGGGACTTTGCCCCAGCCCGGAGGAGTTGCTGATGTTGCGGCGCCGCAGGTGCGCCTTTACACGAGCTACCAGCTCCGTAGGACTGAAAGGTTTGGTGATGTAGTCGTCTCCGCCGATGGAAAGGCCCAGGACCTTGTCCATGTCCTCGCCTTTGCAGCTGACGAAGAGGATGGGAACATCGCTCTGCTCCCGGATCTTGCCGCAAAGCTCGATCCCCGAAAGACCGGGCATGACTACGTCCAGAAGTATGAGATCGGGGTGTTCCTCTGCAGCCAGAGCTGCTGCCTTGGTGCTGTCGGTTGTCCAGACCACATCGTATCCTTCTCTTGAAAGGTACAGTCTGATGAGCTGGATGATTTCCATTTCGTTGTCGACAACCATTATTTTATCCTGTGCCATTGTGGACCTCCTCTCTCTGCTACGTCCAATTGTACTCCAAAATAATAGAAGGCACAAGGGTATAAAAAAGAAGAAACTGGTTTCAAATATCTGAAAATACAGAAATAAATTTCGCCGGACAGGCAATTTATTTCATACCCGTATAAAAATAAATAATTTGTAGATTTTTCAAGGATTTTGTGCTATAATCTGCATCGTGCGAAAGCCCCGATTTTTCAAGAAAATATAGGGCTTTCTTTAGGAAGTTGACTAAATTGGCACAAAATTAGC
The DNA here is from genome assembly GCA_030526925.1 of Bacillota bacterium. GTDB lineage: Bacteria > Bacillota > Clostridia > Peptostreptococcales > Anaerovoracaceae > Lentihominibacter. The sequence goes on from JAUNBU010000036.1 coordinate 10,719, forward strand.
ATTATGATTTATCATGCGGCATTCAATAGAAAAAACGAGAAGGAAAGGAAGGTTCGGAAAATGGGACAGCAGGGAAAGCATTTGAATAGCATCAAAGTAAGTCACGAGAAGCATACAGCTGCTTGCGAGACCGAAATCATGGCTATTCCGGAAACTGTCTGTATTTCCATGTCTCAGCACATCGGCGCTCCGTGCAAGCCACTTGTGGCGAAGGGCGATACGGTGAAGGTGGGACAGCCCATAGGAGATACGGACGCATTTGTAAGCGCCCCTATTCATTCCAGCGTGTCCGGAACGGTAAAGGAGATATCCGGAATCAGATCCGTTGCAGGTGGTGAAGACCAAGTGGTCATCATCGAGACGGACGGCAAACAGGAAGTCTGGGAGGGAGTGAAACCTCCGGCTGCCGGCGACATGAAGGAGTTCATCGCAGCGGTGAGAGCCAGCGGACTGGTTGGTCTGGGCGGTGCATCGTTTCCGACGCACATCAAGTTTAACCCTAAGAATTTAGATGAAGTTGAGACGCTCATCGTAAACGGGGCGGAGTGTGAGCCATTCATCACATCCGACCACAGGTTGATGATGGAGGATACCCAGGACATACTGGATGGGATATTTGCCATCATGAAGCATTTGGATCTGAAGCAGGCATATATCGGCGTTGAAGAAAACAAGCCGGATGCCATAGAGAAGCTGAGAAAAGCCATCGCTGACAGCGGACACGAGGACGCCATCAAGGTAGAAGTCCTGAGGGCCAGATACCCGCAGGGGGCAGAACGTGTCATGGTATACGAGATCACCGGCAAGACCCTGGACGCAGGGGTGCTTCCTGCAGACGTGGGCGTGGTGCTTTCCAATATCACTACCATTGCATTCCTGGGTCAGTACCTGAAGACAGGGATGCCCCTTATAAAGAAGAGGATCACGGTGGATGGCAATGCAGTCGCTCAGCCGAAAAATATCGTGGTGCCCATCGGAGCCAGGATCGCAGACGTTATAGAAGCCTGCGGCGGATACAAGGCAGAGCCTAAAAAGATCCTCATGGGCGGACCTATGATGGGAAGGGCAGTATATTCCGATGCGTTCCCGATCATCAAGAACAACAACGCTATTTTAGTATTCGACGGACCTCAGGCTCTGATCCCGGAAGAGACGGGATGTATCAAATGCGGCATCTGCCACAAGGCGTGTCCGTTTGATCTGCTGCCTGTATCCATGGCGGCGGCTTATGAACAGAAGGATGCCGAGAAGCTGGAACAGTTAAAAGTCATGCAGTGTATGGAATGCGGCAGCTGTTCTTATGTATGTCCTGCCAGAAGACCGCTCAGCTTCATGCACAAGATGGCGAAAGGATTTTTAAAGGAGGCGACGAGTAAATAATGGATAATAAATATCATGAAAAACTGATCGTGTCGTCGGCGCCTCATATGGTGGGACCGATCAGCACCACAAAGATAATGGGCTCGGTGCTCATCGCACTGGTGCCGGCATTCATCGTAGGCATATATCAATTCGGATACAGAGCGGTGCTGCTTACTCTGGTCTGTGTTGCAGCCTGCGTCCTCTTCGAATACCTGATGAACAAGATAATGAAAAGAGAGCAGACGGTGGGAGACCTTAGCGCCGTGCTGACCGGCGTGCTGCTGGCATTCAACCTTCCTGCAGGGCTTCCGTACTGGATCGCCATCGTAGGATGCTTTGCCGCTATCGTAGTTGTAAAGCAGCTGTTTGGCGGTATCGGGCAGAACCTGGTGAACCCGGCTGTAACTGCGAGAATATTCCTGTTCATCGCCTTCGCAACGGAAATGACAACCTGGCCTACTGCCAGAGGAGCGCAGGATGCGGCAAGCGTTATAGATGCAACCACATCGGCTACTCCGCTGGGAGAGCTTTCCCTAAATGGTGCTGATGCCGTATCGGCGTCCAACTGGGATCTGTTCATAGGAAATGTAGGAGGCTGTATCGGTGAAGTCAGCGCACTGGCGCTGCTTATCGGCGGTATCTTCCTCATAGCAACCAGGGTGATCACACCGCATATCCCGGTGGCATTCCTTGCTACCGTGTTCGTATGCGGCTTCATCTGGGGCGGAATTGACGGAGCGATTTTCCACCTGTGTGCAGGCGGCGTTATGCTGGGTGCATTCTTCTGCGCTACCGATTATGTGACCTCACCGACATTGCCTATGGGCAAGATCATCTTCGGCATCGGATGCGGGCTGTTCACCATGCTGATCAGACTCTTCGCATCTTATCCTGAAGGCGTTTCCTTCGCTATCCTGCTGATGAATATCCTGACCCCTTACATAGACAGATTCTGCGAAGGCAGATTATTCCCGGCTCCAAAGAAAGCGGAAGGAGGGGATGAAAATGAAAAATAATAATTTC
>JAUNBU010000231.1 GCA_030526925.1 Bacillota bacterium
GGACGCATTCTGCGTCGCGGCTGTGGATTACGCCACCGGAAACCCCTGTCTCCTTTTTATATCGTTGTTTTATCCCTTTTATAGTTGCTGTTTGAATGCGGACCGACGGCAGCTGGGTTCTTATTGAAGCTTTTTCCTTCGAACAGCAATCGCTGCCATGGCTGCTGACAACGCCATCAATGCAAGCAAAGGTGCGATGCCGATCTCGTCTCCTGTGGCGGTGGCTCCGGTTGCTGAGGTGTTCTCACTGCCAGCAGTCGTGGTAGTTCCGGAATCTGGAATGCTTCCAGTATCCTGCTTTACGGCGATCAAATACGAGGTTCCGGCAAGTGTCAAAAGCTGCAATCCCCATCCGGAATTGATGAGCTTGAATTTCTGTACATTATCGGCGGTCACATCGGTTACGATCGCCTGACCCTCTGTCAGCGGCTTCGCTGCATCCTCATAGAAAATACTCAGAGTCTCGCCTGAATAAGCAATGTTGCGGTCCCTGGCGTAAATGCGGCTCTTGGAATCCATTCGAATGTCTCCTACCTTTCCGGTAATAGCCGGGGCGCTACTCAGATAAAGGTCGGAGCTTTCCAGACCTACTGCATAGTCTCCATAATAATTCATAGGTTCTCCGACAATTTCCCCTCCGTTAAGGTGAATGGTACTTCCTCCGGTGGCGAGGATCCCTATGCTGTCATAAATGGCTGCTGCGCTCGAATATATTACCTGTCCACCTGTGATTTCAACGATCCCTCCAGATTCGGTGCGAATCGCCGGATTATTGTATGAAGTTATTCTGCCTGAGTTTAGGACGATCTTGCTGTTCTGATCTTTCACCAGCATATGCTCTATGTATCCGGAGTCATCCCCTGAGGCGGCGTAAGAATCTTCGATTCTCATCGTTGCACCATTACATACCTCCATTGTTAAAAACTGTGGTCCCATGAGATCATCAATGCAATCAATTTCCCCTGAGTTTAAATCAAGAGTCAGCTCTACAGCCCTGTTATGGGAAAGCGGTGTGTTTGTTACATTGTAGCTGTGATCATATTTTAGCTCTCCTTCGGTTGAATAGATGCCCCCTGCGATAAAGCTCTTTAAGGCGGTCATATCCTCCAACCTGTCGGGAGCTGCCGATACTGTGGCGGGGATCATGCTCAATGCCATACAAAGGCTGAGCACCAGACAGAACCATTTCTTTCTCCTGTTTCGTTTCATTTCGTTTCTTCTCCTTTGTAGGTCTCCTTCTCCTGTACGATAACGACTGGACCCACCGCTGATGCGGCTTTTGTATGTTTTGTTCTATTTAAACCCCTTGGGTGGATGATATTCATCCGGCAGCTGCCTTTGGCGTGGATGTCGGCGTTGCCGCTCCTGCGGATGCGTTCTGTGGCTGTGGATCAGGGGCGGGCTAGTGCTGTCTGCGTTTGGCGGTGATGATGGTTGTGGCTATGCCCAGGGCTGCCAGGATCATGGCGATGATCACCCAGGTCGGTACGCCGGGATCGCCGGTGCGGGTTGTGGAATCGCTGCCGTCAGGTGTCGGTGATGGGTCAGGCGTCGGTTCCGGATCGTCAGGTCCCGGTGTCGGTGCAGGGTCTCCCAAAAGCGCTGTGTTTTCATACAGGCGGGAGATCACTGTTCCGTCGGCAGCCGTGCCTCCGCTGCTGACGCCTACATCCAGATCGATATTTAGACCTCCGAATGGATCGACCTTATATGTTCCAATGGTGCTGAGTGCATCCTTGTTACCGTTCATATATACCCACTGGACGTCCTGACCGATATAATCATTCCCTACCAGCATCAGCAGTTCTGTCTCTGCCGGAAGCTGAAGGCTTTCGCTTGCAGAGCCGGTGCTGGTCGGATAGTTGAAGTGGATGCTGTGGATCAGGTTTTCTGTCGTCAGTTTCTTGATGTCAGTGTATTCAGGCTCTTCGTTATAGTCACTGGCAAAATCGTAATATTCCCCAATTCCCGATACCTCCTGCAGCTGTGGCATGGCGTTTGTTGTTGCGTCCTTATACATGAATCCGGTTTTAAACTGGAAGGCGACTCCCTGACTTCGCTCCGTGTTGGTATCTGTCCCCTTGATCATCAGACTGTTGTAGATCGGCGGGTTCTGATTATCCGGATCCAGTTCTGCGGACTTCATGTAGGCATATCCGTAGGACGTGAGATAGTCTCCCTGGCTGAAATCCGTATTGTCACTGCAAATTGTAAGACCGACGGTCCTCATGTATCGGATGATTTCCATCATTTCTTTGCT
>JAUNBU010000037.1 GCA_030526925.1 Bacillota bacterium
TAAAATCTATCGGCTGCGTTTTGCAGGATGGTCTTAAGCTCCTTGGTCCCTGTGGTGGATGCGTTTATCTCCACGAAATTGCTGTCGATCTCTCCTGCGATGATCCTGGCCAGCGTCGTCTTGCCGGTACCCGACGGCCCGAAAAAAATAGCCGAATCAAAGGTCTTGTTCTTGATTGAATTGTAAAAAAGCGAGCCTTCAAACATGAAGTGGGTCTGTCCAACAAATTCTTCTAATTTAGCCGGTCTCATTTTCGTGGAAAGTGGTATCATCTATTTCTCCCTATCCTGTTATCTACTGTTCACATTATTTTATCTTATGCTTTTACTGTTCGTAAAGTGTGGTTACGAAGGCGTTGGCAGTCTCCGGCAATTCTTCCAGAGCGCTCCTCGCTTCTTTCTTGGTATCGTAGGCATCTCCTACGATCTTATACATTTTGTTCTGTTTCAGAACGCGCAGTCCTGTCACGCCCAATGAGGACATGGCCTTTTCGGCCGCCTCCTGACTGGAATAGCACCCAAACTGCAGCGCATAGCCGGTGACCTTTCCCGTCTCCTCCACCTTTACATCATCTTCTACCACATCTGCTGTGGAATCTTCCTTTTGGTCTTGCGCTTCGGTCTGCTTCTGAGAATCGTCCTTCGTTTCCTCCTGCTGCTTTTCCGCCACCAGCTCGGGCACGTAGTTGACAACAGGGTCCACCACGTATTTTGCCGTCACATATCCGCAGCCGATAGCCATGCACAAGATCACGACTACCGGAACGTAATTGGGTTTTACTCTTCTCCTCTGGGGGAAGCTGCGCCTTCCGCCCCGCCTTTTCTGATACATTGCGTTCCTCTCTTCCTCAGGTATATTACATACTATTAAGAAAGGGGCGTCTTTATGCCAGAAATAAGGCAAGCTGTGAAATTCTCTTCAGCAGGTATATGGTATACCAAACGGCAGGTTTTTTCAAGTTCCGATACCTCATGGAAAAGGTACGGCGCTTCATATGGCTCACCATGAAAAAGGACCCGGGGGTTCCGGATCCTTTAGGTTTATTGATTTTAGCAGTTTGATAGATTCGCATAAGGCTCTGTTAGTTTTTACAGGTCTCCGAAAATATCGTCGTGCTTCTCTTCGTTGAGATATTTGTCCATCAACGCATCGATATCCACATGCTCTTCCTTGATTGGTCTGTCCTTCTTGTAGCCGATCACCATGACGAGTATACCGATAATGATGGCAGCAAGGCCGCCCCATTTAAGGGCTTCCAGAACCTGCGGGATCACGTTGCCCAGCATGTCGTAGTCTCCCGGTCCCCATTCGCCGTAATCGATCTCATACCAGTGGAGCCAGAACTGTCCGAAGAACGCCATGGCGCCTGCCGCTATGAGGTAAACTCCGATACGCACCGTATCTCCCATGGCCAGCTTGGTCTTCTGGTTCATCGGGAAGCGCTCCGGTTCGTTCTTGGAAAGCCCGCCGTAGATCTTCTTGAAGATGATGTAGGCCACAATGCCTGACGCCGTTGCGATCAATCCCATAACCAGATAGTCGGTCCCGTTGATGAGGAGTGCGACTATGGCTATGACGATCGGGAATCCGGCATAGAATATCAAGCCCGCATTGCCTCCCGGCATGACGAACAGACCGCGTTTTTTCCTCTCCTCTACCGGCAGCTTCTTACGCAGCTTGATAACAGCCAGCGGCAAGATGATATAGAGAGCCAGCATGAACACTACTTCCATACTTACCAGCGTGGTAAAGTCGGACTGTGCCAGGATCAGAGTAACGATTGCCAGGGAAATGATACCTACATACGGTACGCCTCTCTTGCGGCTTACCTTTACCAGGAACTTAGGACAGAGGTTGTCGTCAGCCAGAACGAAGAAGCCTCTGGAGCCTGATGCCAGGTAGGTATTGAAAATAGCACACTGAGAGATAATTGCGATCACCAGGAATACATATCCCCATGCCTGACCCAGATTCTGTGTCAGAACCGTGGCATAACCCATGGTTTCGCTTGTGAATCCACCGTCTGTCGCCCAGTTTTCCCAGCTTCCTGCAGGAAGCGTAGCAAGACCGGCAAGAGTCGGCAGCACGTATGTCAGCGCTACCAAAGGCATTGCGATCATCAGTCCCTTAGGGATGACCTGTGGATTCTTTACCTCGCCTGCCATATTGGAAATACATTCATATCCGCAGTACATCCATACGCAGATGCATATTCCGCCACCCAGGCTGTCGATGAAGTTATAGCCCTCCGGCATCATCGGCTCCATCGGATTGGTGTTCCAGTTGAGGAACCCTACGATAGCAACCAATGCAAATGCCAGCACGATCATGATGGAAAGCACCGTACTTACCTTGCCGACTTCCTTCAATCCCATAAGGTTAATAATGGTAAAAATCAATATCATTCCGATCTTCAGCACATGGATCGCCGCCTCGGACATTGGGATCATTTGGCTAACGTATCCTGCTACCAGGGCAACATACACCCCGTTGGTTATGTAGGTGGATACGGTCCCCCACCATCCTGCCTGGAATCCCCAGAATTCACCGAAGGCTTCCTTTACCCAGACGTAGACGCCGCCCTCTGAAGGGAGAACGGAACCGCACTCTGCGACCAGATTACTGATCGGGTAAGCCCAGATGATCGGGAACGCAACCAGCAGGACGATAGTCATGCCCGCCCCTGCTTCCGGTATCATCTCTTCTATCCCGAAAGCACCTGCGGCAACCAGGCAATAGAGCATGAAGACGATTCCGGACACTTTAATATCGTGCTTTTTAAGTCCGGCGACTCCATGGACTTGTGGTTGTTGGCTCATTTTTTACCTCCTTTACTCTACTTGCTTTTTGCTTTTTTAAATATTTCAGCCATCATTTCTTTGTCCTTCTCTTCCTTATAAGGAGAATCCATCTCGACGATACCGTAGTCAAATCCGGCTTCGTCCATGATCTCCAGATAAGGGATCGGGTCAAAGTATTCAGGCGCGAAAACACCTTTGTCTTTCCATATTCCTTTACCGATCAGCTCGATCCCCACAGCAGCTCCGAATCCCGTCTGGGCTACGACTGCCTGCATGTTCCATCTCTTCATGGATTCTTCGTTGTCGAACGGCTGATACATGAAGATTTCTCTCTTCTTGCCATCCTTTATGCCGATGCAGTGTACGCCAACGCACATCTTGCCCACCATCTCGTCTCCGATGTCCTTTGGCTGCGGTGCGCATGCGGCAACCACATCTCTCGGCACGATCTTCTTGCCGTCGATCTCCACCGGCTCCAGGCTTCTCAGTCCCAGGGCGGTTATAACCTTCAGAGCGTTGATGAGATTATCATCCAGAGCGATCTTAAAGGTACACTTTTCCAGTCCGTATTTCTCCAGGAAGCGAGGCATCAGCACCGTTTCTTCGTGCTCTACCTTTACCAGCGTATTCGGTCCTACGCCTGCCGGCATTTCGAACACTTCTTCTCCTGAGAACGGTTCATCTACGATAAAGCCCTTTTCCTTATCCCATTCAACGTTCGGATTGACGCATTCGTCCAGAACGGTCCATACGTTGAATCCGAAGGTGATATCGTCTTCTCCCGCATTAGGAATATCCAGATTGCCGCCGTCCTTAACGTGTATCTCCTTCAATTCATCAAAGAGATGCTCTGCCGCAAACTTGGCAAATACATCAACAACGCCCGGGTCGATACCCAGACAGATACATGCCATATTGCCCTTTTTCTTCCAGTCTTCGTGACGGCTGAAGTTGTAATCCGCCATATACTCGCTGAAGCTGTTTTCCAGTCCTATGCCGTATACAGGTGGATCGTACGGTACGGTCCAGGTACCCATGCTGGCATAGTTTGCTCCCGCTTCATAAGCCGCATCGAAGATATTGTTGGAAACGAACGGCGCAGCTGCGTCCATGACGAAGTCGCAGCCATGATCCTTGATCACCTTTACCAGCTCATCAACGTTCTTCGCATTCAGCTGCTGTGGTATGTAACGCTTGTCGTCCTTTAAGTGTTCGCACACTTCCTTAGCTCTGTCAAAATCGTAATCACCTACAACAACCTTTTCAAGCCACTTGCTCTCCGGATCTCTCACCTGAAGGATCCTTAAAATCGATTCTCCTACAGCTCCCGATCCAACCAATAACATTTTCATAACTCTTTTCCTCCTTGCTTTTGGGTTGGGCAGTATGCCCAGTCTTCTACTCAGCAGTTGGAACCGAATAACCAATGCGCCGATACGTTCTATATTCTTTCGTATCGCCTGGTCCTGTTGCCGTTACGGCAAAGCGATTAAAAAAGGAATATGCGAAAGCATCGCACATTCCTCTGTCCTTTTGCCAGTTGGTTCTATCCTCGTAGGCGCCGCATATAAGCGATCTCTCCAAAGTAAGGTCCAAAAGCCCTCCCCTTTGCCTGTCAGTTTCCACCGGAATACTGCTAACCTTCCGGATTTGCTGCGTCGGCGTCCCCGCTTGCCGGGGAACTCTCGGACTTTCTTCAACCCCGCTATTCAGTTGCCTTTATTCTAACATAATTTTCAGATAATTCAAGCGTTATTTTTTGATGAAATTATCGGATCTGGTCACCGTAGCAGGCGGCGCCGGATCCAGCTTTCTGTCCACTATCTCCAGAATATCCTCCGGCCTTATCCACGGCCGATTTTGCAAAGCGCTGGTCTCTTCATGGGTCAAATATCCTTTGTAAACCGTAAGGCTTCTTCTCAGGAATCCGTCCCTGACACAGGCTTCCGCCACACCGTTTTTCAGGATGTTTAGGAAATGAGGCAGCATGGCGCCGGCATAGGCTACCGTCGTGGAATTGGCAATGGCTCCTGGGATATTGCTGACACAGTAATGAACGACGCCGTTCTCTACGTATGTAGGATTTTCGTGGGTCGTCTCCCGGAAGGATTCGATTGCCCCATCCGTATCGTTGCTGATGTCTACCAGGACCGAGCCCTTTTCCATCAGCTTCAGCATCTCTTTATCAACTAAAAAGTCAGGATTGCCCTTTGGCCACTTGACGCAGTTTAAAATCATATCGGTAGTCGGTAATAATTTGATGATGTTCTCCTTGGTACAAAATGCCGTATTGACCTTGCCCTGGTAGAGAGCCTCAACCTCTCTGAGGGCTCCCAGGCTGATGTCCATCACCGTGACCTTTGCACCAAGAGCCTGCAGGACCGAAAGGGCTGCCTTTCCAACGATCCCGGCTCCCAGGATGACCACATTCATGGCAGGCGCTCCCGCAAGACCGCTGACGAACTTGCCCTTGCCGCCGTTGATGGTGAGCATGGCATTGAGTCCCGCCATGGCTCCCTGCTTTCCTGCGGCTTCGCAGTTTGGAGAGCCGAATCTGTGAGAATCCTCTGCCGTAAAAGCGATCACCTTACTGTCCAGCAGCGCCTGCACTTCTTCTCTGTGGGCTGCCGGGTGGATGCAGGTGAAGATGATCTTTCCTTCTTTAAGCAACGGATATTCCACCGGCTCGATTTCCTTCACCTTAGCTATCAGATCGGCTTTATCGAATATTTCCTCTGCGGAACCAACGATCTCGGCTCCTGCCTTCTTGTACTCACTGTCCTCAAAGCCTGCCTTCTCGCCGGCTCCCGACTGGACCAGAGCTTTAAATCCTGCTCCCGTTATGGAAGAAATCTCCGGCGGCGTGGCGATAGTCCTGTACTCTCCGTTTTTGATATCCTTTAATAAACCAAAAATCATTCTTACACCTCCTGCTGTAATGGCTCTGTAATAGCATGTCCGATATGTCCACTTGCCCGACATTTTCATCGTATGATATCCTATTTTAACATTGATTCAGGCATTACACCAGCCCATAAAAGCCTTGTGAGAATTTGTTTTCTCCGAAATCACACAGATTTCCCATGTTCTCTTTAGGGTGTCTTTAGCCTGGTGTGTTATCCTTCTCATAAACATACGATGTACCGGAGGTGGAAAAATGCGTTTACTTGTGGCAGAGGACGACCCTATGCTGTTAAAGTCGATTCTGTATATTTTTGAAAAAAACAAATTCGTGGCGGATGGCGTCTCTAACGGAAGCGATGCACTGGAATATGCACTATCGAACAACTACGATGGACTGATTCTAGATATTATGATGCCGGAAAAAGACGGTCTTGAGGTAGTTGCTACGCTTCGGGAAATGGGGGTATCAACACCCGTCCTCTTTCTTACGGCACGGACGGAGGTATCTCAACGGGTGGAAGGACTTGATGCCGGTGCAGATGACTACCTGACCAAGCCCTTTGCTGCTCCTGAGCTATTGGCTCGCACCAGGGCAATGCTGCGACGCAAGGACAATTATGTGCCGGAGCTTATGGAATATAACGACGTGACGTTGAACCGTTCCACGTACCAGCTTATCTATCGTGAGCATTTACACGCCTTGAGAGGCCGGGAATTCCAGCTGATGGAAATCCTGATGCAGCGTCCCAACATGATCATCCCTACGGAACACTTCATCACCCATGTATGGGGTTGGGATACCAATGTAGAAATCAGTGTGGTATGGGTCCATATGTCCAATTTGCGAAAAAAGCTGAAAGAAATGAATGCTCCGCTCAGCATACGGTTTGTCAGAAATGCGGGATACGTTCTGGAAGCCGCCCGGGAGCCGCTGTAATGATTTACCGCCTTAGAAAAAAGTTCGTAGGGGTCAGCGCTATCTCACTGATCATCGTTCTTTCTCTGATCTTTGTATTGCTTGCGGTCACGAATCGCAACCAAGTGAACAGAGCAGCAGACGCTTTGGCAGATGAATTGGCCGCAAATAACGGAACTTTTTCCGGAGAACGCGACTTTTCTTCACAGGAGAGACACCCGCCATTGTTTCTTTCCGACGATTATATCTCAGAAGAAGCTCCCTTCAGTACGCGTTTTTTCACGGTATGGATGGACAGCGACGGGACCATCACTGAAAAGGATCTGAGTAATATTTCTTCTATATCGGAGGAACAGGCAGAAGACTATGCAAAGGAAGCCATTCAAGATGGCTCTTCAAGGGGGTGGATCTCAGACTATCGCTATAAGGTGTCTGAAACAGCTCAAGGTAAAACCCTCGTCTTTGTTGATGCCAGCATCAATCGCATGATGTCCAGGGGCTTTTTGCTTACCGCTATCATCGTTTTAATGATGACCGGCCTGGTGATTTTCTTTATGATTTTCATTTTTTCGGGAAAAGTAGTGAAACCTGTAGCGGAAAGCTACGAAAAACAAAAACAATTTGTGACAAATGCCAATCATGAATTAAAAACGCCTCTGGCCCTGATTATGGCAAACCTTGATATCGTGGAGATGGAAACAGGCAAAAGCGAATGGCTCAACGACATTCGCTATGAAGGCGAACGAATGAACAAATTGGTAAATCAGATGATATCACTGACAAGAATGGATGAAAACGAACAGCCTTTTTCCTTAACCGAGTTTGATTTCAGCGAGATGCTTCTGGACATGATCTCCGAATTCGAAACGCTTGCTTCTAAAAAGGATCTGACCATCTGCCGCATGATCGAACGTAATGTGAAATACAAGGGAAATGAGAACGACATCAGGCAACTGTTTTCTATCCTTATGGATAACGCAATCAAATACTGCGTGGCAAAAGGTATGATCTGCATTTCTTTAAAAAAGAAAAAGAACTTGATTCTAACAATAGAAAACTCTTATGATAATGCCGACCAAATCGAGCTTGAAAAGCTCTTTGACAGATTCTATCGTTCCGATAAAGCGCGCACTTATTCAGGCGGTTCGGGTATCGGCCTTTCCATTGGAAAAGCAATCGTTCAACAACATCATGGTTCCATCCAGGCATACCAAAAATACAACACTACCATCGGTTTTAAAGTGGTCCTAAAGTAGCACTCACAACAAGGGCACATCTTCACCTGCCGTTCACAGACAATTTTAGTATCATTTTAGTCTTACCTGTTATCCTTTGAAGAAATCTTTTCACGACAAACAGGAGGACTATATGCACATTATCACCTATGCACTGCGGAATATACTGAGAGCAAAAGGTCGGAGTATTTTGATTGGAATCATCGTGGTCATCATATCTTTTGCGGTCTGCATTGCTTTATGTATCCGACAATCAGCTGCCGATTCCAAAGAAGATGCTTTAAGCGAAATGAATATCACTGCACAAATATCACCGGATCGGGAAGCGATCATGGAGGAAGCAATGGAGGGTGGAACACCCGGAGAATTTGACAGTTCCCTGTTATCCGATGCCATGAGCACTGCCCTCTCTCTGGATGAACTGGAAGAATATGCGAAAGCAGATTCTGTACAGTCTTTCTACTATACCATGACTGCTTATGTCAATGGCTCCGGCGGACTTGAAGCCTATAGTACCAGCAGCGACGACGATACCGATTCGTCCGGCAGTATGATGCAAAATATGCCGGAAGGTTTAAGCGCTGATGGTGATTTTACAGTTACCGGATTTTCTTCAGATGAATCCATGACGGAATTTGTCGAAGGCACCTGCACTATTGAAGAAGGTGCCGTATTTGAAGAAGGCACCGATCAACATGTCTGCATCATTCCCGATGAACTGGCCAACTACAACGGTCTGGAAGTGGGCGATACCATAGAAATCTGCAGCACTGACGATGAGTCCGAGACCTACATGCTGGAGATAACGGGAATTTATTCCAACAGCCAGGCCTCTGCTCAGGCAATGGATATGAGCTCAATGATGGGCGGGGGTGGAATGACCGATCCTGCCAACAATATCTACATGAGTTATACTGCGCTGAATGATATCCTGCTAAGCTCGGATTCCATGGACGGCACTGTCAACGGCACCTACGTGCTGGGAACCGAGAAAGCGTATGAATCATTCCAGGCAGAAGTCAAAGAAATGGGGCTTTCCGATGAGTACACCGTCTCCTCTACAGATTTAACTACCTATGAAATGATGTCTCAGCCATTGGAAAGCCTTGCAACCTTCGTGGGTTACTTTCTGATAGTCATTCTAGGCGTAGGCGCCATCATTCTGGTAGTATTAAACATCTTCGCGACCAGGGAACGAAAATATGAAATCGGCATTCTGACTGCAATCGGTATGAAAAAACAAAATGTTGCAAAACTGTTTATGTCAGAAATCCTGATCATTACGTTAGCAGGCGTCGTCATAGGTGGCGGGATCGGGGCAGCACTTTCGGTTCCTGTATCAAACGGACTGCTCTCTCTCGTTTCACAACAGGCAACAGAGGAAAGCTCAGGAAACGGATTTGGTAGAAACTTTGGTGGTATGCCACCCGGCTCTTCCGATATGCAAGGAGAGGATTCCGGAAATGTCGGCGGCTTTGGTGATGCCCTCGAAGGGTATATGTCTGATATTTCGGCATCTGTCGATCTTGTTGTCCTGTTGCAGATGCTGGCAGCTTGCATGCTCCTTGCCCTCGTAGCAGGAATGGTATCCGTTATTGCCATCATGCGGTATAAACCGCTGGAAATCTTATCGAACAGAGATTAGGAGGAAGCTATGGAAGTATTAAAACTGGAGAATCTAAATTTTTCATATGACGCAAACCATGTATTAAAGGATGTCAGTTATTCCTTTGAAAGCGGTAAAATCTATGCCATCACGGGGAAATCCGGCGCAGGAAAAACAACGCTTCTATCTATTCTGTCGGGTCTGGCAGAACCCGATAGCGGAGTCGTTTCCTGTAAAGGACAAAATCTGAAACAAGTCAATCAGTACGATTATCGCAGTCGGGACATCGGCGTGATTTTCCAGAATTTCAACCTGCTGACGAAATTGACCGCCGTAGAAAACGTGCTGCTTTCCATGGATATTTCCGGAATCAAAAACGTCAACAAGAAACAACGCGCTTACCGCCTCTTAAAAAGCGTGGGCATCACAGATGATGAAGCCAACAGAAGAATCTTAAAACTTTCGGGCGGGCAACAGCAAAGGGTTGCCATCGCCAGAGCACTATCCTACGAACCAGAAATCATTTTGGCAGACGAACCTACAGGCAATCTGGATGAAGGAACTCAGGCAGAGATCATGGAGATCCTGCAAGGTTTGGCGGCCCGCGGGAAATGTGTGATCATCGTGACCCACTCTTCTTATGTGGCCGGGCTTGCTGATGAGGTTTTTAAATTGTGATTTCAGACCCATTACGCTGCAAAAAAAGGAGCAGGAAATGGTTTTCCTTTACCATCTCCTGCTCCTCATGTTGAAAGAATCAAAAGAGCCCCATATTTATTGCAGCGCAATATGCATCACTTGTCGCATTGCCCACTTTACCGGCACGCGCCGCATCTCCTATCACATAATACTCCGGAATAAGTTCTCGAAGCTTATCGACTGCATCAGTATCGGCAATCATTCCTGCCGCTAAAACAATGGTATCGGCTTCGAACAATTCCACCTTCCCATCTTTCCTTTTGGCATATACTCCTCGTTCTGTCACCTCTATACACATATGTTCACAAAATGTTTTCAGCTTTTCGCAAACTTCTATTTGATGAAGCAAATTAAGCCTGTGCATGATGCCGCAATCGGTTGCAAGCTCAGAGCCCATTTCAATTACGGTGGTATCATATTCCAGCCTTCCTAAGTGAATTCCTGTTTCACACCCAATAAGGCCTCCTCCTATGATCACAACTTTATCGCCAACGATCTTATCGTCGCTGATATCGGCTCCCAGCAATACGTTCCCTCTCCCCAAGGCTTCTGCCAGCCCCTGGATCGAAGGCATTATCGCCCTGGCGCCTACCGCTATTATCAGAACGTCTGGCTTTTCCTGTGCTATAATCGTTTTATCTACCTTTGTATTTAACAAAATCTTTATTGGCCGTGAATTCACTTTTGCTATTTGAGAATCCCTGTATTGTTTCATGTCTGCTTTGAAATCTGCGTGGTCGGCAAAACGCAGCGCACCGCCCAGCCTATCCGAAGCTTCGCAAAGCACTACTTCGTGTCCTTTTTCACTGGCAGTGATTGCTGCCTCCATTCCTCCGGGGCCACCCCCTGCAATCAAAACCTTCCGTTTCTTTCTTACAGGTATCGGATTAAAGAAATCGCATTCTCTTCCAATAATGGGATTTACCGTACAGTGCATGCGCCTGTTTTTCATCAGCCCGCTCAGACATTCACTGCACCTTATACAGTGGTTGATTTCTTCCACTTTATTTCTCATTACTTTTTTTGGCAGGAAAGGGTCTGCAATCAAGGCCCTCCCCATTGCAATGCAGTCGGCACCGCCCTCCGCTAAGAAGGCTTCCATTTTTTGCGGTTCTGAAAATGCGCCAACCGTACAGATAGGGATATCTATATGTTTCTTTATCTCCCTCGCTAAATATGCATTCTCTCCATGTTTTTGATACATGCCAGGATGAGTCAAAATCCTGGAATAGTCGTCTCCGTTCGTACCGGCAGAAACATGGATGAAATCGACTTTTTCAGCCAGTTTCTTTGCGATCTCTATTCCTGTATCAATATCATATCCTCCTTCTACTCGCTCCGAACCACTGATACGGACGTCTATGGGGAAATCATTCCCTACTGCCTGCCGCACTTTATCGATCACCATCAGAGGAAAGCGCAGCCTATTCTCAAGACTTCCTCCGAACTCATCATTGCGTTTATTCGTCAGAGGAGAAAGAAATTGATGAAGAAGCCAGCCGTGCCCACAATGTATCATAACCATATCGTACCCACAGAACTTCACTGTTTTTGCAGCTTTGCCAAAAGCTTCTGCAATCGATTCGATCTGCTCTATAGTCATTCCTTCTGTTTCAAACCCCCACTGGCTCATTTGCCTTGAGGGTCCGATAGGATTTTTCCCACCTATGAATTGTGGCACACACAGGCTCCCTCCATGATCTATCTGTACACTGGCCGCCGCTCCTCCTGAGTGGATAGCTTCAGCAAGCTTCACCAAATATGGTATTAGCTCCGGATCATCGATACATGCCTGCTGCGGGTGAGACCTTCCCGTTGAACCGTCAACGATCACATCTCCAACAGTAACGAGAGAGCATCCTCCTGCCGCCTTTAACCTGTAATAATCGATTGCCTCGTCCGTATAATGTTCTGCTGCATCAAATCCCGCCTGTGACGTAGGTGAGGATAACATTCTGTTTTTTAGCGTCAGAGTTCCAATTTTTAATGGCTTCATTAAGTTTGAATATGGATGCATAAAGGCCCTCCTGTTTTCTGAATAAGTTCACATACAGAAAACGGGTGATTAGATCACCCATTCCCTGATTTCATTATAGCATAATTGTAACAGAGTATATTGCATTATTATATATTTAGGCGGCTTCATTTCTCGCTTTTCTAGCTTCTTCTGAATCGTAAGCAGGCTTACGGGCCAATATTACCAGTGCGATTATAGCGATAATAACAGCTACGATCAGAATGTAATATGGTGTATTGATTTGACCCTTTGCAATGAAATATCCCATATACATACTTGCAAAGGCGCCGATGACTCCGTGTATTGCCGCCAATATCCTGGTGACTGACAGATAATTCTTTTGCCCGAATACATATGTATTGATGGATGAATGAAGGTTAGAGCATCCTCCGGTAATCGTCGCATATCCCACAGTGGCCATGGCAATTGTCAACATACTTGTCTCACTCGTTAATATCATTCCTAAAAATCCGAGAATGTAGAATCCACACATAACGATGCTCGCTACAGGAGTTCCCTTTCTGTCATCTATTACGCCCAGCAAGAAACTGGCCACCAATCCCAACGCTGCACCGATGCTCAATGCCGGTACATAAACGCCTGCAGGGACGCCCTTCGTCAACATCGTCGTGACGAAAAACGAGGTTATACATAAAATACCAAAGTTCAAGATTCCGAATGAAACGATTACGAGCCAGCTATCCTTCATTTTAAGCAGTTCACGTATAGTAATTTTATTATGCTCTTCCTCAACCACAGTAGGATGATCCTTACCATCGGAATAAAATCCCATTTCTTCAGGTGTGTCTTTAAAGAAACAAGCTATGAGAACCGCTATGATGAGAATCACTACAGCATATA
>JAUNBU010000038.1:0-7411 GCA_030526925.1 Bacillota bacterium
ATCCTTCGGCGGCTGTCGCATGGATCATGGTGATTTTCATGCTGCCGGTGGTAGGGCTGATACTCTATCTTCTGCTGTCCCAGAACCTGGCCAGGCGTAAGCTGTTCAAGCTGAGCCCTTTCGAAGAGCAGACCATCGAGGGAAGCCTGCATCACCAGATACAGGAGATCAACAACGGGACCTTTGAATTTTCCAACCCGGAGGGTAAGCTGTGGCGTGATATGATCCACCTCAACCAGCTTTACGGACGGGCGTACTACAGCCAGAACAACTGCATTACCGTCATGACCGACGGCAATGAATTTTTCCGGGCGCTGCTTAGAGATATCCGGGATGCCAGGAGCACCATCAACATCATGTTCTTCATCATCAAAAACGATGAGGCAGGGCAGGAGCTGATCGATGCTCTGACGGAGAAGGCGGCAGAAGGCGTAGAAGTGCGGCTGCTGATGGACTCCATGGGCAGCAGGAAGATAAACGATCGGGTGCTTGCACGGTTCATTGAAGCCGGAGGGAAGCGTTCCTACTTTTTCCCTAAAAAGCTGAAGCTGTTCAACGTCAACTTCAACTATCGAAACCACAGGAAGCTGGCGGTAATCGACGGAAACATCGGATACATCGGCGGCTTCAACGTGGGCAGGGAGTACCTGGGCAAAAAGAAGAAGTTCGGCTATTGGCGTGATACCCATATCAGAATAATGGGGCAGGGCGTGCAGGATATCAATGCCAGATTCATTCTTGACTGGAGGTTTTCCTCTAAGGAGCAGATCATCCTGTCGGAAGCCTATTACAGCCCGGTGATCGATGCGGGCGCCACGGGGATACAGATCGTTTCCAGCGGGCCGGATACCATCAAAGAGGAAGTGAAGCGGGGCATCATGAAGATGATCACCTCGGCGGAGCGGAGCATCTGTATCCAGACGCCTTACTTCGTGCCGGATTCCAGCATTCTGGAATCGTTGAAGATGGCGGCTCAGTGCGGCGTGGACGTGCGGCTGATGATCCCATGCAAGCCGGACCATCCTTTCGTATATTGGGGGACATATTCCTATGCGGGAGAGCTGATCAGCTCCGGAGGCAGGGTGTATATCTACGAGAAGGGCTTCCTCCACTCCAAGACCATGGTGGTGGACGGAGAGGTAGCGACGGTAGGGTCAACCAATTTCGACAGGCGCAGCTTCGCTCTCAACTTCGAGAGCAACGCTTTTATCTATGACAAGAAAGAAGCCTGCAGGCTGGAAGAGATATTCGAGCGCGATCTTCAGCACTGCAGGAAATTGAATAAAGCCAGTTACAACAAGCGAAGTATGTGGATAAAAACCAAGGAAATCATAGCGAGAATGCTTTCCGATCTACTGTAAAAGGAGGACAAGAACATGGATTTTAAGTTTACGGAAGAACAGGAACTGCTCAGATCTGCTTTTGCGGAATTTGCAAAGGAAAAGATCGCCCCGAATGCTGCCAAGTGGGATGAAGAAGACTACTGTCCCGTAGAGCTGATGCCGGAAATGGGAGAGATAGGTATCCTAGGCGTCTTCGTACCGGAAGAGTACGGCGGCGTGGGGCTGGGCCATACGGAGCGTGTCATGGCGCTGGAGGAGATCGCCCGCTATTCGGCAGGTCTTGCCATGATGGTGTTCACCCATCAGCTGGGCATGGCTGCCATCCTGGACTTCGGAACGGAAGAACAGAAGAACAAGTATCTGCCGGAGATGTGCGCCGGTACGAAGATCTGCGGACTGGCTGTAACCGAGCCCGGCGGCGGATCCGATGTGGCAGGACAGAAGACCGGGGCGGAGCTGGCAGACGGTCAGTGGACCATCAACGGCAGGAAGTGCTTCATCACCAATTCCCATATTGCAGACACCACGGTGGTCACATGCAGGACAGGAGAAGACGAAAAGGGCAGAGCCCAGTTTTCTGCCATCATCATAGAAGCGGGCACGGAAGGCTTCACGCCGGGGCGCCACGAAAACAAGCTGGGACTCAAGGGCTCGGTCACGGGTGAGCTCATCATGAACAACGTGAAGGTTCCGGAAGGTAATGTGGTGGGCAAGGTGGGCCAGGGCACACCGATCGCCATGAAGGAGATCGGCGAAGTAGGCAGAGCCAGCATGACCGCCATTTGCGTGGGGATCCTGCGAGGCTGCCTGGAGGATGCGGTGAAATTCGCCAACGAGCGGGTCGTATACGGCAAGCCTATCGCCAAGCTCCAAGCCATACAGTTCCACGTAGCAGAGATCAGGATCGACTATGAAGCAGCCAGGCTGATGCTGTACCGTGCAGCATCCGTAAAGGATGCGGGAGAGCCTGCCGCTACGGAATTTTCCATGGCGAAGCACTTCGGAACGGAGGCAGCAGCAAGATCTGCCAAACGTACCATCGAGCTGATGGGCGGCTACGGTGTGGTCAATGAATATGCTGCGGGAAGGTATCTGAGAGATGCCATGGCGTGCATTTCCTCCGGCGGCACCAGCGAGATCCAGAGGATCATCGTGGCAGGCGACACGTTAAAGAGGTTTTAGATGAGAATACTAGTTTGCGTCAAACCGGTTCCCGACCCGGAACAATACGGTAAAATACAGATCGATCCTGAGACCAAACGGCTGATGCGGGACGGTATCCCCATGGCGATAAATCCGGCGGACAAAAATGCCCTTGAGGAAGCCATAAGGATCAGAGATGCTTTCGGCGGCAGCATTACCGTCCTCAGCATGACCCTGCCTTCAGCTAGGGACAAGATCATGGAAAGTCTTGCCATGGGTGCCGATGAAGCTTACCTGCTGTCGGACGCTGCCTTTGGCGGCTCCGATACCTATGCTACTTCATGTATTTTGGCAGAGGCGGTGAAGAAGATCGCAGAGGAAACCGGCGGAAGCTTTGATTTGATATTGGCGGGCAGCAGCAGCGCCGATGGAGCTACGTCTCATGTGCCGGCACAGCTGGCGGAGTGGCTGAAGCTGCCGCATCTGTGCAATGTGAACAGGATAGAGGTCGCAGATAAGGCGAATAGTATCGGTGCGGCAGAGGGCGCAGGTGAAGGTGGCTGCGTGGTAAGAGCCTGGAAAAAAACAGAAGACGGGAGGCTGCTCTTTGAAGGATCGCTTCCGGCGGTGATTTCCGTTACAAGGGATTTGAACAAGCCGAGACTTGTAAGCGCCATGGGCATCATCAAGGCGCGAAAGAAACCATTGACTCTGTGGAGCAATGAAGAGCTTAAGCTGGATCCGGTCAAGATCGGTCTGGAAGGATCCCCTACCAAATCGGGGAAGACTTTCGAACCGGATCTTGCCAGGCAGGCGGAGGATCTGGGCAGCGACCCGGAGGAGATCGCAGATAAGATCCTGTCCATAATGAAGAAGGCAGGTGTGTGATATGAAGAAGCTTCAGATAAAGACGGTCATGGTCTTCGATCAGATGGAAGCGGGAAGCGAGCATCCTGCATTTTTTCAGTTGATGACCAAGGCGAAGGAGTTGTTTGCAGGCGAGGATGTCCGCTTTATAAGAGCGGGGATGGCTCTGCCGGGATACACCGCAGGTACAGAAGATGATATCTCTCGGGAACTCGAAAATCCCGAGATAGTGACTGCTTTCCTGGAGAGAGCGGTAGCTGCTTACGAGCCGGACATATTGCTGTTGGCGGCA
The DNA here is from genome assembly GCA_030526925.1 of Bacillota bacterium. GTDB lineage: Bacteria > Bacillota > Clostridia > Peptostreptococcales > Anaerovoracaceae > Lentihominibacter. Next base: position 3,646 of record JAUNBU010000038.1, read on the forward strand.
ACGACCCTCGGGGAAGAGGTGGCTCCGGCGCTGGGCGTAAGGCTTGGAACCGGTGTGGCAGCTCATTGTCTGGATATACGGGAAACAGAAGAAGGTCGGATAGCCTACATCATCACCGCCTTTGGCGGAAGGTCGGTGGGAGAGATATTTATCCCCGGCGGCAAGCCCGCTATCGCAACGATCAATCCGGGCGTCTTTGACGGAGACAGGGAAAGAGCCGGCAGCTTCGAGGAGCTGGATCCGGCGGTGCTGTCGCAGCAGCCGGGCGCTGAAGAGGACCGGTCCCAATTTGCAGAGCCTCACTTCAAGCTGACGGGGCGGGAGCAGGCAGAGCGCAGCGCTGATGCCATCGAGAAAGCAGCGCTGGTGTTTTGCGGTGGATTTGGCATAGGTTCAGAAGAAAACTGGCAAAAGATAAAGACGCTGGCAGAGAGAACCGGCGGCGGAGCAGGCTGCACCAGACCGGTCATCGACATGGGCTGGGGTCCGGACGAATATGCCATGATCGGTACCAGCGGCAAGACGGTACGACCGAAGGTATATATCGGATTCGGTATTTCCGGTGCATCCCATCATCTTTGTGGTATCAAGGATGCGGGGATCATCATAAATATAAACAACGACAGACAGGCAGAGGTGTTTGCCGCATCGGACCATATGGGAGTATCGGATGCGGGAGCAGTTCTTGACAGCTTGCTGGGAAAGCTTTGATTTTAAACGGAGGTAAGTGATTTGAGACGTAATTTCGACATTACATTTGTTATTTTGATCGTGATACTGGCTGCCAACTCCTTCAGGTCCGGAGCGTTTTCGGACCCTATGAGCTGGCTGATGAACACGCTGATGCTGCTGCCTGCCATCATCATAGGGCTGGCATTTCACGAATATGCCCACGCAGTGGTAGCATACAAGCTGGGCGATCCGACGCCTAAGATGCAGCGGCGTGTCACCATCAATCCTGTTGCCCACATTGATCCCGTAGGACTTGCGGCGTTGATATTCGCAGGATTTGGCTGGGGCGTTCCGGTGCAGATCAACCCTGCCAACTTCAAAAACAGGAGGAGAGACGAGCTGTTGGTTTCCCTGGCAGGCGTTACTATGAACCTGATAATTGCCGTGATCTTCGCAGTGGTGGCAAAGGTGCTGATCCTGACGCTGGGAGCCAGCTCCCTGTCAGTAGACAGCTTTGGGACTACCCTGTGGACCATGATCATGTATATCATACAGATAAATCTGGTGTTGATGGTATTCAACCTGATACCGTGTCCGCCGCTGGACGGATTTTCTATCATCTCGGAGATCTTCAACATCAAACACACGGAATTTTACTGGACATTGTATCGGTACGGCAACTGGATCCTGATCGCACTTATCATCTTTGGTATCACCGGCAGGATATTGTCGCCGTGCGTCAACTTTATGTTCGATCTGCTGTATACCTACATCATTTTGTTTTAACCGTTGCTTTATCAAAAGCGCCACTACACATTACAAGACCGAGGCAAAACTTATGGATTATCTGGAGAAACTAAACAAGGAACAGAAGGAAGCGGCTATGTATACGGAGGGGCCGCTCCTTATTTTAGCGGGAGCCGGAAGCGGTAAAACCAGCACCATGACCCACCGGATCGCCTACATGATCAGGGAAAAGGGCGTAGATCCTTACAATATCCTGGCGGTGACCTTTACAAATAAGGCGGCGGGAGAAATGAGGGACAGGGTAGAGGAGCTGGTAGGACCGGGACAGAACCTGTGGATCCTCACTTTTCATTCGGCGTGTCTGAGGATACTGCGCAGGCATGCGGAGATCCTGGGCTACGGCAGGGATTTTGCCGTGTACGACCCGACGGATCAGAAAACGCTGATCAAGAACATTTCCAAAGAACTGAATATAGACAGTAAACAATATAAGCCGGCGTATTTTCTCGGCGCCATCAGTGACTGCAAGGAAAAGCGCATATCTCCCGAGGAATATGAAAAGATCCACGGCGACGATATCAAGGCGAAGATCATCTGCAAGGTATATAAGCAGTATGAAGCTACTTTGAAGAAAAACAATGCCATGGACTTCGACGACCTGCTCCTCAATGCGGTCAAGCTGTTTGAAAAGGATGAAGCCGTTCTGCTGCAGTACCGGAACAGATTCCGATATATCATGGTGGACGAATATCAGGACACCAACCAGATACAATACAGGTTTGTCAAGATGCTGGCGGAGGCCCATGACAATATATGCGTGGTGGGAGACGACGATCAGTGCATCTATCAGTGGCGCGGTGCGGATATACGCAACATTCTGGAGTTCGAAAAGGACTTTAAAAACGCCAAGGTGGTCAAGCTGGAGCAGAACTACCGCTCCACCTCCAATATTTTGAACGCAGCCCATTCGGTCATAGCCAACAACAGAGGCAGAAAGGATAAAAAGCTGTGGACCCGTCAGGAGGAAGGAGACAAGATCGTCTACTTTCGCGGAGAGAGCGAGCGGGACGAAGCCTATTTCATTGCCGGAGAGATCGACAGGATGAAGACGACCGATAGACGCTACAGCGACTTTGCCGTCCTTTACAGGACTAATGCCCAGTCCAGGACCTTTGAGGAAGCCCTTTCCAGAAGGGAGATCCCCTACAGAGTCCTTGGAGGTCTGAGATACTACGACAGGAAAGAAATCAAGGACATGATGTGCTACATGCGGCTCGTCCAGAACAACGCAGACGATCTGGCGCTCGCCAGAATAATCAACGAGCCCAAGCGGGGCATCGGCGGCAAGACACTGGAAAAGCTTCAGACATTGGCTGCCGTCAGAAACGAAAGCCTCTTCGATGTGCTGTTGGACAGAGAAGTGATCGGGTCTTTTTCCGCAAAGGCGGAGGCCAATATCAGAGCCCTGGCGGAGCTGATACTTTCCTACAGCGGGGAAAGGGACAACATGAAGATTTCGGATCTGTACGACGGGCTGCTTGTGAAGTCGGGGTATCTGAAAGCTCTGGAGGATCAGAATACGCTCGAGGCAGAGAGCCGGATCGAGAATCTGATGGAATTCAAGTCGGTCATCTACGACTATGAAAAGGAAGACAGCAACATTTCTCTGGCGGAGTTCATGGAGCGGATCGCTTTGCTGGCAGAGGTGGATAACCACGATGCCGATGAAAATGCAGTGGTTCTCATGACCATGCACAGCGCCAAGGGACTGGAGTTTCCTTTTGTTTTCATGCCGGGCATGGAGGATGGGCTCTTTCCGGGGTGGAGAGCCTTCGACAGTGAAGACGGTCTGGAAGAGGAGCGGAGGCTGTGCTACGTGGGTATAACAAGAGCCAAGGAGAGGCTGTGGCTGACCAGCGCCGAAACCAGGACCATGTACGGTAAGACCGACTATACGAGGGAGTCTCAATTTCTGCGGGAGCTGGATAAAAGTCTGATAGAGGGAAATGCTATCTTTGAGAAGAAGCGTCAAGATCCGTCTCAGGGCGCATTCACCGACGGTGTCAGCAGCGCCAAAGCCTTCAAGCCTTTCGATCAGCTGAAGTATGCGCGCCAGCAGACCAAGCAAAAGGTAGCGCAGATGTCAGATGCGTTTGTGGTAGGGGATGCTGTTTCTCACCCTAAGTTCGGGGAGGGCAGGGTAAGTGCCTGCGATGGCAAGACGGTTACCGTGGAATTTGCCGAAGGCAGCAAGAAGCTGGCGCTCGGATATGCGCCTATCAAAAAAGTATAAAGAGGGATAAAGATGGACGAAAAACGAAGATCCATGGAAGAGAAAGTCGCCTTT
>JAUNBU010000038.1:7421-9306 GCA_030526925.1 Bacillota bacterium
AGCGTATTATCAGGACAGCAATGAGATCATTACCAACCAGGAGTACGATCGCATATACGATGAACTGGTGGAGCTGGAAAAGGAAACGGGCATCGTGCTTTCCAACAGCCCTACTGTCAACGTGGGCTATGAAGTGGTCAGCAGCCTGCCCAAGGAGGATCACCCCTCGCCTATGCTGTCCCTCGATAAGACCAAGGAAGTATCGGCTCTGGGCGACTGGCTTGGAGATAAAGAAGGTATATTGTCATGGAAGCTGGACGGGCTGACCATAGTTCTTACCTATCAGGATGGCAAGCTGGCGAAGGCGGTCACCAGAGGGGACGGAGTGACAGGAGAAGTCATCACCGGCAACGCTCGTGTCTTCGATAATATCCCCCTGACCATACCGGAAAAAGAGGAGGTCGTCCTGCGAGGTGAGGCGGTCATAAGCTATGAGGATTTTGAGCAGATCAATAAGACTCTGGACGACGCAGACGCCAAGTACAAGAATCCGAGAAACCTGTGCGCCGGCACGGTTCGGCAGCTTAACAACGAAATAGTTGCGCAGCGCCATGTAAAGTTCTTCGCCTTTTCTCTGGCGCGTGGCGCCTGGGGCTTCGCCCGCAGGCAGGAACAGCTGGAATGGATCAAGACCCAGGGCTTTGAAACGGTGGACTACGTGAAAGTGACGTCAGGTACGGTGGAGGCGGCGGTGGCGGATTTCGCAGAGCGGATCGCTGACTTCCCGCTGCCATCCGACGGGCTGGTGCTGATCTTTGACGACATCGCCTATGGAGATTCCCTGGGCGCTACAGCCAAGTTTCCGCGGGATTCCATCGCCTTCAAATGGAGGGATGAGATGAAGGAGACCCACCTGCAGCAGATCCTGTGGAATGTCTCCAGAACGGGGCTGATAAATCCTATCGCCATATTTGAGCCGGTTGAGCTGGAGGGCACCACCGTAAGCCGTGCATCGGTCCACAACCTGAGCATCGTCAAAGAACTGGCGCTGGGCGCGGGCGATGAGATACGAGTCTACAAGGCAAACATGATCATCCCCCAGATCGCAGAAAATTTGACGAAAAGCGGTACGATCCTGCCGCCGGAAAATTGCCCTGTATGCGGCGCCAAAACCGAAATCAAAAATGAAAACGGCGTGGAGACTGTCCACTGTCCCAATACTGACTGTCCTGCCAAGAAGATCAAGGCCTTTACTCACTTTGTCAGCAGGAACGCCATGAATATAGACGGACTTTCGGAAGCCACACTGGAGAAGTTCATCAACAAGGGAATGATAAAGGAATTTGCCGATCTGTTCAAGCTGGAAGAATGGAGAGACGAGATCGTCACCATGGAAGGCTTCGGGGAAAAGTCATTTGAGAATCTTCTGGCGGCGGCGGAGAAGGCATCCCATACCACACCTGCCAGGCTGCTGTTCAGCCTGGGCATCCCCAATATCGGCGCTGCCAACGCCAAGATGATCGCAGCCGCCGCCGAAAACAACTGGCAGAAGATAAGAAATCTGTCGGAGGAAGAGCTGATAGCCATCGACGGAGTGGGAGACGTTATGGCAAAGGCATATAGAAGCTTTTTCCATAATGAAGAGAACCTGAAGCAGCTGGAGGATCTGCTGGAAGTGCTGACCTTGGACGAGACCTTTGAAAGACGGGAGGCAGGCGCCCTGGAGGGACTGACCTTCGTCATCACCGGCAAGGTGGATAAATTCGAGAACCGTGACCAGGTGAAGGAGGCCATCGAAAGGGCAGGAGGCAAGACTTCCTCGGCAGTCAGCAATAAGACCGATTTTCTCATCAACAACGACAGCAATTCATCTTCGTCCAAAAATAAAAAGGCGAAGGAGCTGGGCGTGCCGATCATTACCGAGGATGAGTTCTTGAAAATGCTG
>JAUNBU010000038.1:9406-12963 GCA_030526925.1 Bacillota bacterium
ATGTTAAAAGCAGGAAAGCTGGAAAGCGATTTATTAAAAAAACTGGTATTCGACAAGATAACCTATAAGAGCGATGCGGTGAAGGTCCGCCCGGGAATAGGCGAGGACTGTGCGGTCATCGACTTCGGAGCACAGGAGTGCATCATGTCCACGGATCCCATCACGGCGGCAGTCAACGACATCGGAAGGCTGTCCATCCACATCACATGCAACGATGTGGCATCAAACGGGGTGCAGCCTCTGGGGATCATGCTGGCGGTCATGCTGCCGGAGGGGACTACCGAGGAAGAGGTAGGATACATCATGGGACAGGCTGCGGAGACGGCCGGAGCCCTCAACGTGGAGATCATCGGCGGACACACTGAGATCACCCCTGCCGTCAAGAAACCGGTAATCGTCTCTACGGCCATCGGCAGAACGGCAAGCGGGACGTCTCAGGACGGCAACGATATGATGCCGGGGGATTACATCATGATGACCAAGTCGGTGGGGCTGGAAGGTGCAGGGATCATAGCCTGCGACCACGAGGTACACCTGGAGAACGTATTGTCGGAAGAGGAAATATCCAGAGCCAAGTCCTTTCTCGACCTTGTCAGCGTGGTGCCGGAAGGTGTCGCCGCAGGAAAAATCGGGACCCACGGTATGCACGACATCACCGAAGGCGGCATACTGGGAGCCGTCTGGGAGATGTGCCAGATCTCAGGCAAAGGAGCGCAGGTCTGGAAAGAAAGGATACCTATCGAGCCGGAGGCTGCCAAGATCTGTGAGTTTTTTGATATCGACCCGCTTCGTCTGATTTCCAGCGGATCCATGGTGATCATCGTTGCTGAAGAGAAAAAAGACGCTATGGAAGCTGCCATGAAGGAAGCCGGCGTCAGCTCTGCCATAATAGGGAGAGTGGAGGAAAGCGCCTACGGCATCAAGCTGAAGGCGGACGGTGAAACTGTTGATGTGACGCCGCCGTCGGCAGACGAGATCTACAAGGTGGTAGGCAAATAAAACCTTGACGCAAGTCGGTAAAGATACTATAATTGAATGGCATGAAATTGCCTTTTGATGGTTCCGCTCGCATGGTTTGGGTCCTGCGCAATAGGACGCCGTGAACCTTGTCAGGTCCGGAAGGAAGCAGCAATAAGCGGAAGCTCTTATGTGCCGCAGATCAGCCTTCTCCTACGCCTGCGGAGCTTTCAAAGGGCAATTTCTTTGTTCTTAAGAGAGGTAGTGTGTACCATGTATACGGCTTTATACAGAGAATACCGGCCCGAAGTGTTCGAAGAAATGCTGGGGCAGGAGCATATCGTAAAAATATTAAAAAACCAGATCGACGCAGACAGCGTCAGCCACGCTTATCTTTTCTGCGGCACCAGGGGAACCGGCAAGACCACCACGGCGAGGATCCTGGCGAAAGGGCTCAACTGTCTCAGCGAAGGCAGCAAGCCCTGCGGGACCTGCAGCGCTTGTGAGAGCATCAAGGATGGGACTTTTCTCGATGTGATCGAAATCGATGCCGCATCCAACAACGGAGTGGACAACATCAGAGAACTGCGGGAAAGCGTCAAATATCCGCCGGCTGCCGGAAGAAAAAAGGTTTACATCATAGACGAAGTACATATGCTGTCTTCGGGCGCTTTCAATGCGCTGCTGAAGACGTTGGAAGAACCGCCGGAATACGTGGTGTTCATTCTGGCTACCACGGAGCCTCAGAAGCTGCCGTCCACCATTTTATCCAGGTGTATGCGGCTGGATTTCAAGCGTGTGCCGGAAGTGGCTTTGATAAAAGGCATGTCGGACATATGCGGCAGGAAGGGCGTGGACGTATCCGAGGATGCGCTGCGGATCATCGCTGCCAATTCCGATGGGTCTGTGAGGGACGGTCTCAGCATTCTGGACCAGTGTATTTCGGGAGCCGATGGCAGGATCGAAGCTAAGGATGTTTTGGAATTTCTGGGAGCGTCGGGAGAGGAAACCTTCGTAGAGCTTACGGATCTGGTTACCAAAGGCAGGACGGCAGACGCCATGGTGCTGCTGGCAAAAGCGCTTGCCGACGGCAAGGACGTGAGGCAGTTCATGCGGGACTGGATCAATCATTACAGAAACCTGCTGATGACCAAGTTCATCAAAAACCCTCAGGATGTGATCGGCATGTCGGTGGAGAACATCGACAGGATCAGAAGACAGAGCGAGACTATAGAACTGGCCCATATCAACCGTGGGATCCTGGAGCTTTCACGGACAATGAACGAAGCCAGATGGTCTACCCAGCCGCGTATATTGCTGGAGCTGGCGGTGGTGAAGCTGTCAGACCACATACAGCGGACCACGCCGCTAAAGGAGCCAAAGGCCGGGAAACTGCAGGAAAGCGCTGCAAAAGCGCCGGAGACAGAGGCAAAGGCAGCGCCGAAACAGGATAGCCGCAAAGAGCAGCCGGCAGAAGCGAAGGAAGAGATACCGGAAAAGCAGGAGCAGCCGGAGGCGGAAAGCGGCCGGGAGGAGGACGCAGAGCCGGAGAGCAGGCAGGAGTATGACCTGGGCAGGATCTGGAACGCAGTCTTTGAAGACGGCGAAGCCGCCAAGGGGAGCTTTTACATAATCGGCAGGGGCGCAAGCCTTCGTGAGATCGGAGAATACGATTTTACGGTGGCGGTCAGCTCGGATCACATAAAGACCCATACGGAAAAGAACAGGGAGCTGCTGGAGGATCTTATGGAAAAGCACACGGGCAAGCGGCGGACGCTTAAGCTGGTGCTGGACTCCGGGGATAAGGACGAGACGAAGAAATCCGTTGAAGAGATCGCTCGGGAAGCGGGCGATATTTTGGGGATCGACGTGGAAATACAATAATAATTGGAGGAATGAGAAATGGGAAAAGGAATGAAGGCAGGCAAGAAGCCGAAGGCAGCAGGCGCAGGGAACATGCAGAAGCAGATGCAGCAGATGCAGGCTATGCAGCGCAAGATGGATGAAGTCCAGGCTGAGATCAATGAAATGGAAGCCACGGCAACCTCGGGCGGCGGGGCTGTTACGGTGACGGTCACCGGAGCCAAGGAAATCAAGGATATTCAGATCCAGCAGGAGGTAGTGGATCCCGATGACGTGGAAATGCTTCAGGATCTGATCATCACAGCGACCAACGAAGCCCTCAGACAGATGGAGGAGATTTCCCAGAACGAAATGAGCAAGCTGACGGCAGGACTGGGGATCCCGGGATTTTAAGTAAACGATTTTAAAGAAAGTGATTTTAAAGAAACGACGCAGTCTATGAAGTATTATGCCAAGCCTTTGAACAAATTGATAAACGAGCTGTCCAAGCTACCGGGCATCGGAGGGAAAACTGCCCAGCGGCTGGCTTTTCACATCCTTTCCATGGAGGACAGAGACGCCATGGCGCTTTCCGATGCCATCAGGGATGCCAAAGTGTCCATGACCTACTGCTCGGTCTGCGGCCATTTGACGGATACGGATCCTTGCGCCATCTGTGCAGACGGTTCCAGGGACAAGAGCCTCATCTGCGTGGTTGAAAACCCGCGAGACGTGGTTGCCATGGAAAAGATCAGGGA
>JAUNBU010000039.1 GCA_030526925.1 Bacillota bacterium
CGGTATTTTTATTGGCGCCCATATTCCAAGCCGGATTCGGCTCTGCATTTTCCTGTCTGTAATAGTATCCTGCATTCGGGTTCGGCTCTCTTACCGGCTCAGCTCCAAGGTACTTGGATTTGCCGAAGGCCAGGATCATGAGGAAAATCACCTCCAGGAACACCAGACCTACCGTATATCCTGCTCCCTGTCCGAAAGCTTTGGAAATACGATGATAAAGCATGATCTGAAAAACAAACCACAGGATCATACCGGCAAACATGATAAGCGCAAAGAACAGAACGAGACCAATGGAATAATAAAAATGATAGGACGCTGATAAAATGGTGATCGCAAGGCTGCCGATAACAGCTGCCGCCAGTCCGCAAACGTACGGAATGAACATCTTGACTTTCCAAGTCAGCTTAAAAAATGTATACATATCATATACGGGGATCAGGCTCTTCCATGGAGCATCCCCTGCCTTGGTGAACAAGGTGCTGATTGACACATATCTTGCTGCCATGAATAACACCCCGAGCCCCATGAGCAGCGCAATAAAAAGCACTCCTATCACACCTAGCGCATTAAAGAAATAGTCGAAATCATAATCATATCCATAGCCATATCCGTAATCGTAGTCGTAGTCATAATCGTACATTTAGTTCCTCCGTTTCGTTTCGCTTTTGTCCTATTAAAATTTGCCCCACTATATGCCGCAGGTTTAGTTGACAGATTTCCAATGTCCGGGATCGTAGCCATCTCTCATATCCGCCGCCTTGTTCAGTTCGTACTGGCACAGCGCCAGGTTGACGATTTGCAAGCCAACCAGTTCCAATACCAGATAGAGCACCCTGGTATCGGTGCTGGTGTATTCAAGATATCGATTCTTCAAAATATCGGACTTTTCACCCATCTTCCAAGCCCAGTATAGGGAATATATCCCAAAAGTAACCAGAGACAGCAAAAATGAAACACCGCCCGACGTCCGGTGTGGATGTCCTGATTCCCTGTTCATCTCGTTGGTAAGTACGATAAACCAGTAGATACCGTATATACCGAAGGTGATAAAGCAAAATACGATACTCAATATCAAATTCCGTCTCATAATGTCGATCCTTTCAAACGTCAATAACAATATTTTAAAATTTGGGCAAGACGTAAGCCGGGTTCTGTATCAAGCAATCATCTATCTTGGCCTGCTGTCGCCAACAGGCTCATGCGACCTACCTCTCGGGCAGCGACGGGCCGCCGCCTTTTGTGCCCTATTTGGTCTTGCTCCGGATGGGGTTTACACGAGAACTATGTTACCATAGCCCCCTGTGAGCTCTTACCTCACAATTTCAACCTTACCACGGCATTACCCGTTTCGGCGGTGTGTTTCTGTTGCACTTTCCCTATAGTTACCTACGCCGGACGTTATCCGGCATCCTCGCCCTGTGGAGCCCGGACTTTCCTCATACATCCCGAAGATGCACGCGACTGCCTGTCTTACCCAAATCATAAAATCAATCTAAGACAAATCCTATCACAGTATTGCAAAAGGGTCAAGGTCAGTTGCTGACGCAACTATCTCCATGTCCCCGTCAAGCTTTTTCTCCAGCAAAGCCTTCATGGCTTCACTGAAAAATTTCTCCGTGTGATAGTGCCCCGCATCCAGCAGGCAGATATCAAGCCCTCTTGCCATCTGGGCTTCGTGGTATTTAACGTCTCCCGTGATGAAAAGCTGACAACCGCTGTCCTTGGCCATTTCCAGAAATTCAGCGCCGGCTCCTGTGCAGACGCCCACCGTGGAAATCTCAGCATCCAGCTGTCCTACGGCACGCATTTGCCGCAGGCTCACCTCAAGCTCCTTGGAGACAAGATCAATGACCTGCATAAAGCTGTACGGCTTCTTGAACTTGCCGATTCTGCCGATATCCGCAGGATCCTGCTTTTCCACCATCTTTCCCATAGACTCCACGTCATCGCCCTTCAGATTCTTGATGCCTGTAAGCCCCAGCCGTTTCATCAGAACATCGTTGTTACCGCCCTTTACCTTATCAAACGGCGTGTGGCAAGAATAGACTGATATGCCCTGCGCCAGCAGCTCCATGACCAGCCTCCCATGATAATCATCGTCCCGGATCTGTTTCATGCCTTCAAAGATCAGCGGATGATGGGTGACTATCAGCTCTGCTCCCAGCTGCGCCGCCTCTCCGATCACATCTTCATTGATCTCAAGGCAGGTCAATATCTTACGCACCGGCATTTCTTTGACACCCAGCAAAAATCCGCTGTTGTCCCATTCCTCCTGTAAAGCGTTAGGAACCGCCGCATCAATTTCTTCAACTATTTCTGCTACCGTAGGGAATCTGGTTTCTTTCTTCATCTTGGTTTCCATTTCGATACTCCTTTGCTTTCACGTATTCCTTTAACGATCCTTTTAGATAGTATATATCTTCGCAGAGCTGCTGCTCCCGCTCTCTGTCCCGTTTTTCTGCCATCATGACCCCCTCAAGCTTCTTCTGCTCCGAAGCTATGGCGCGCTTTAAAAATTCTTCCACCGGACCGCTGGCATTCACGATCCAAGGTGGTATGCGCAGCTGCACCGAATCCTCGCAGCATCCTTCCGATATCTGTTCAAAACCCGCAGTTATCAAAGGCTGCCCTGCCGATATTTCGGATGACCGCTGGGCGGTTATGATCTCCGCAATGTGAGACCCCTCCCACACCAAATCTTCTGCCACTATGCTGAATCCGTTGTCAAGCAGCCATTTTCGAAGAGCTCCTTGTCCGATGCGCGGCTGAAATACGAACCTGCGGAAGGAACAAGTCAGCGCCGGATCCTGCGATAGGATACTTCGTATCAGCTTTCCTCCCATGCCGGCTATAACGACCACATCTACTTCTCCCGGAGTCAGTACGGACAATCCGTCGCCCGCCCTCAAGTCAAAGCCGTATTTCTTTAAATCTGCAGCTTCAGGTGTATCCTCGCACATACCGCATCCGCCGACTGCGCTGCCCCGGTCTTGGAGAAACCTTCGGCAATTTTCCTCCGCCTTTGCCAGAGACGCCGGGCTTACGTCCGTCAGTACGACCCATGGGCATATGCCCTTTCCCACCAGATAAACAGGCAAAAAACCATGGTCGGTTCCTATATCGGCCATGGTTTCTGACTGTCTGATTTTATCTGCTATTATCTGTAGTCTGTGGCTGAGCTTCATCATAACTATCTGTTCTGATCTTTCTTATTCAAGGTAATCCTTCAGTTTCTTGCTTCGTGTCGGATGCCGCAGCTTTCTTAAAGCCTTAGCCTCGATCTGTCTGATTCGTTCACGCGTCACGTCGAATTTCTTGCCTACTTCTTCCAACGTCCTGGCTCTGCCATCCTCAAGCCCGAAACGCAGCTTCAATACCTTCTGCTCACGCTCCGTCAAGGTTCCCAGTACGTCCACCAGCTGCTCCTTTAACATGGAAAATGCGGCGGCTTCCGCCGGTGCCGGTGCGTCGTCGTCAGGGATAAAGTCTCCAAGATGGCTGTCCTCTTCCTCGCCGATAGGCGTCTCCAGGGAAACAGGCTCCTGTGCGATTTTAAGGATCTCTCGTACCTTTTCCACGGAAATACCCATCTCCTCTGCGATCTCGTCAGGTGAAGGCTCTCTGCCCTCTTCCTGGAGCAGCTGTCTGGATACACGGATCAGCTTATTGATGGTCTCCACCATGTGAACCGGGATCCTGATGGTCCTGGCCTGGTCTGCGATGGATCTGGTGATGGCCTGTCTGATCCACCATGTGGCATAGGTACTGAATTTATATCCTTTGGTCCAGTCAAACTTGTCCACTGCTTTGATAAGGCCCAGATTTCCTTCCTGGATCAGATCGAGAAAGAGCATACCTCTGCCCACGTATTTCTTAGCAATGCTGACAACCAGTCTCAAGTTCGCCTCGCAAAGCTTCTGTTTGGCATATTCGTCTCCCGCTTCCATACGCTTCGCCAGATCGATCTCCTCCTGAGCCGTCAAAAGCGGCACCTTGCCGATCTCCTTCAGGTACATACGCACCGGATCATCAACCGCCACGTTCTTGGAAATGGTGGCTTCCAGGTCGATCTCCTTGGCAGCCGGATTTTCGGCGATCACAGCCTCTACTTCCGGATCATCCACCTCTTCATCGTCCAACTCCAGCAGCTCCAGATCGTCCGGCTCGCTCTCCAGCGTTACCTCTATACCTCTGCCGATAAGCGTCTCGTAGATCTCATCCATCTGGTCCTTATCTATATCCACATCACCCAGCCTGTTGGAGATCTCCGTATATGTGAGGACTTTCTTCTGCTTGCTGGACGCCTTGTCCGACAGATCCTTTATCACCTGTTTTTTAGACTCGTCATCCAGCATGGTGCTTTCGCCGTCATCATTATTGTGGCTGATAGCCTGATACAAAAGCGCCGCCTCTTTTTTCGTCTGGCTGCGTTGTCCCTCTTCCACCGAGTTGGTTCTGATTTCACTGATTTTCTTGCGAAATTCAGCCAACTCCTTATCCTCTGCAACCGTATTTTTCTTTACATTTTCTGCTGTCTTTTTATTGGTCATCAATTACTGGCCCCCTCTTATTCCTTTATACTTTTCTGTATCTCGATCAGCTTCTCTGTAAGTTCTATGATTTCCCGGCGGTTTTCCTCTTCATCCGCCATTGATAGCTTAGCGATGATCTCTTCCTCCTGCTGTTTCAGCAGGTCCTTTCTGATCCGCCCCAGACAATCCTTGAATATCTCATCTTCTCTGCCGTCCGGAATCAGCTTCTCGTCTATCTTTTCCAGCCATCCGTTGGCTTCCTCGTCCAGCATATCTCTGAGCCGGTTTCTGTCCAAAGGTCTGGTGTTCTGCCCCATGGAAAGTATACTCTCATATATGCTCTGTCCGTGCGTGCTTTTGAAGACATCCATCCTCAAGTCTTCAGGTATCTCCGTAAAACGATCGTCCAGCAGCATCAGCTTGATAAGGTCTTGCTCCACTGTGGGCATTTCTAGGCGGACATCCTTCCCGGATCCTGATTTTCCAAGGGATGGGCGGTTATTCTTTTCCTGACTATTATTGCCTGAATATTCGATTCTTATAGCATTCTCGGAAATTCCTGTTTCCGACGCCAATTTTTTTATGTAAAGGTCCGCCTCCACAGGTTTCATGCTCTGCAATACGCTGATGGACTCCCGTAAAAAGTCGATACGCTGCTGGTCATCATCAAGATCGTAACGGCTCTTCAACACGCCGATCTTAAAGTCACCATAAGGCTGTGCATCCCGGATCAGCTGTTCAAAGGCTTGTTTGCCCATCTTCTTTATAAAGTCGTCGGGGTCCTTGCCCTCGGTCACCTTCAGCACCTTAGGACGGCAATCCGTCCGGTAGAGCACATCGAGACCTCTGAATGCAGCATTCTGCCCCGCCTGGTCTGCATCGTAGGAAAGGATCACGTTTTTCGTGTATCGCTTGATGAGCCGCGCCTGGTTCTCCGTAAGCGCTGTACCCAGTGATGCCGACACATTCCTGATCCCTGCCTGATACAGGGACACAACATCCATATATCCTTCCACCAGGACTATGCAGTCCTGATCCGTAACGTCCTTTCGGGTCAGATTCAGCCCGTAAAGGTTGTTTTTCTTCTGAAACACGATGGACTCCTGGGAATTCAGGTACTTTGGTTCTCCATCTCCAATGAGCCTGCCACCGAAGCCGATAACCTTTCCTCCTGTATTGAGGATGGGAAAGATGACACGACCTCTGAACTTATCGTAGTATCTGCCCTTGGAACCGGAGATCAGCCCCAGCCCCAGCATTTTTTCTTCGTTGATACCTTTGCCCTTCAGAAAATCATACAGACCTGACCACTTGTCCTCCGCATAGCCGATGCCAAACTTGTTGAGCGTTTCCTCGGAAATGCCCCGGTTCTTCATATACGTGTACCCCGGGTTTGCCTTCTCACGCATTGCCCTGTAGTAAAACCTGGCAGCCTGTCTGTTGATTTCGTAAAACTCTTCCTTGTCCTTGCTGCTTTTAAAAGCCCCTTCCAGGCTGATACCGTACTCGCCTGCCAGCTGCTCCACAGCGCCTCTGAAATCCAGGTTGTAGTATCGTTTCACGAAGCCTATCACATCTCCGGATGCACCGCAGCCGAAACAGGTGAATATCTGCTTCTGCTCCGAAACAACAAAAGAAGGTGTTTTCTCATTGTGAAACGGACAGACCCCTTTGTAATTGCTCCCTGCTTTTTTTAGCTGAACAACTCGGCCGATAACATCAACAATGTTACACCTACTCTTTATTTCATCAACAATATTGATTTGGTTACTCGTGTTCACATTCGCCCCTTCTTATTTGTGCTACATAATTATATACGACAAAAGTCAACACTTTCCTTTTTTATTGGTGAAAAAAATCAAATGATTTTTTAGCTTTTACCTCCATCCTTTGGCGACGAACAGTTCATCGTACATATTGATGGCATACCGATCGGTCATGCCGGCTACGTGATCCTTCACCAGCTCCTCCAATTGGAATTCATCCTTCATCGCCAACAACTCCTCCGGAAGCGACTCGGGATGCTCCATATAGTAATCATACAGTGAGGTGATGATGGTCCTCACCTTGTTCATATCCTCGGCTTTTTTTACGTTTTCATTGTGGTACACGTTTTGGAACATATATGTCCGCAGCCGGTTCATGGCTTCCGCCTTTTCCTCACTGAGAGAAGCTACCGGCTTGTCCCAGCTGTTGTCTATCATGTCTCGCACCAAAGTATCGATCCGCTTCTTATGGGTATCTCCCAGTATCCTGATGCTGCTCTCCGGCAATTCTCCCTGGCGTATTATCCCACTTCTCAAGGCATCGTCTATATCGTGATTGATGTATGCTATCCTGTCGCTGACCTTGACGATCTGTCCCTCAGGTGTGAAAGGCATCAAGCTTCCCGTGTGGTTAAGGATGCCGTCCCGCACTTCATATGTGAGATTCATCCCTCTTCTTGATCTGCTGGTGGACTCCAGAACATCCACGACTCGCAAGCTCTGTACATTGTGCTTGAAGCCTCCCGGGTATATCTCGTTGAGGACTGCCTCTCCGCTGTGCCCGAAAGGCGTATGCCCCAGGTCGTGCCCCATAGCGATGGCTTCCGCCAGATCTTCATTGAGACCGCAGCCTCTGGCGATGGTCCTGGCGATCTGGGAAACCTCGATAGTGTGAGTAAGCCTCGTCCTGAAGTGATCTCCCTCCGGCGCCAGAAACACCTGGGTCTTATGCATCAGGCGACGGAATGCTTTGGAGTGGACTATCCTGTCTCTATCCCGCTGGAAATCCGTCCTCACACTGCACTTTCCCTCCGGTATGGGTCTTCCCTTGCTCTCTGACGCTTTCGTAGCGTAAGCGGAAAGTATCTGCTCTTCTCTTTTTTCCAGGTCTTCTCTCGTTATCATGGTCCTCTTCTTTCGTTAATACAGTTTTGGTTGCAGATTTATTTTAAAGGAAATCACGCCTTTGCACAAGCGGAATATATTTAAAATTCCTCCGGTTTGTTTCTGCGCCTGATTTCCTTTCCCAAGTCGTCGTCAACTTTTTCTAAAAGCTCCGTCACCTGCATCTGGAGCTCTTCTTCGAGAAAGAAAATATCGGCGGCGATAGATTCTACCAGATCTTCCCGCTGTGCATCCGTCAGTGAATGATAGAAATTTCTTGCCTGTATCAGTTCTTTCACAGCTTTCCTCCTCGTTCTGCAGCCGCCAGCTTATAGAGATGGTCAATAAAGCCGGAACTCTCGTCATCGCACAGGTCTATTCCCTTCATCAGATTCCCCGGTGCGAAGGAAATCATATCCTGCTCCTGCCGGTCTTCTTCCGGCAGCTGAGTCAATTTCATGACACCGACCGCTACTGTAGGATTGACCGATTCATTCCAGCAAAGTGTGCGCTTGAGATAATTTGGGTGGGATATGTATTTATAGTCAGCCATCTGGACCTGAAGCTCATAGGATGGGAAGCGTCCCTCCACCATGTATCTCTCCAGCTGTTCCAACGCCACATCCGGGTCAAACCCCGCCAGAAACTCCGCAGACACATGATCCATATCCCGATTTTCCCGCTCCTCATGCAAAGAAAAGGGCGTCTCTGCCGGAACGGGCTTCCATTTGTAGCGGACCAGGTATTTCTCTCCTTTTTGGTTTTCCCAGACATATGTATTTACAGAATAATATATTATGTCAATGTATGAGTTGGCTACGCCATTATATGAAAAAAGCCTCAGCGCTCCGTTGACTGCCTCCGGATGTTCCGTTACCAGCTGCCAGAACCGTCTGCTGTTGATGCCGTCAAAGTCGTATCTTCCGGAAAACGCCTCTTTCAATTCCGGGAAAAGCTCCGGTCGGTCCACCAAAAATACAGGCAAGCTGTAACAGATCATATCGCATGCTTCTTCCTTACCGTGGAACTTTACCGACAGGCTCTTGATATTTCTCACGGTATCTGCCGTTCCTCCATCTCCCAGCATTGCCGAAACCCTGACGGTAACAGGCGTGATCTCATCCAGCCCTTTTAAAATCTCCGCTTCCGTGTAGTCGGAGAAGGACATGTACGGACGGAAGAAGCCCTTGACGATCGTACCTTTTCGAAACATGAACCGCGGCTTGGGAATATCGGTCATCATTTTATGAACTTTTTCCAGTAATAAAAAATCTGTCATCTACACCACCTCACGGTAGTATATGCGACAGATCTATTTTTTGACCGTGGATTCTTCATCCCGGTAGTCTGCCCTCTTAGGAGCCGGTATGTCCGAAGCCGCCTGCGCCCCGCTCCGTTTCCGACAGTTCTTCCACCTGAACCGGTTCAACCTGTTCATATCTGGCAACCACTATCTGGGCGATGCGATCTCCATCGTTTATGGTGAACGGTTCCTGCCCCCAGTTGATCAGAGCGATCTTGACCTCGCCTCTGTAATCGCTGTCGATGGTCCCTATGCCGTTGGTCAGACCGATACCGTGCTTCACCGCAAGACCGCTTCTGGCGCGGACCTGCACTTCGTAGCCTGTAGGAATTTCCATAAAAAGCCCGGTAGGGATCAGTGCCCTTTCCATGGGCTGCAATGTTATCGGTTCTTTCAGATATGCCCTGATATCCATGCCTGCCGATCCCGGTGTTTCGTATGCAGGCAGCACTCCCGACAGGGATTTGATTTTCAGTTTCATTATCGTGTCCTTTCTCGTGTTCTTAGCTGCCCTTGACGATTGACTCCAGATCCAGATCCTTTCCCGTGACCGATGCGCCGCAGTAAGCAGAGTAGTCTCCTATGATGGACGCCGCCTGCAAAACATCCTCCCTTGTCACCTGATCGAAGGCTTTCAGCACTTCCTCCGGACCGTAGACCTTATCCAGCAGCAGCTTGTTCTTGCCTATGGAAAACATTCGGCTGTTGACGTTTTCCAGACCGAAGATGTAGGAGCTCTTGACCTGCTCCTTTGCCATGGAAAGCTCTTCCTCGGTGACGCCTTTGCTGCGCAAAAGCTCCAGCTCTTCTTTTATGCCTGCCAGCGCTTCCTTTGCCTTTTCATGGGCAACGCCTGCATAGATGCTGAAGAATCCCCAATAGCTGGAGAACACGTTCATGGAGCAGACCGAGTATGCCAGCCCCTTTTCCTCTCTGATGTTCTGGAAAAGGCGTGAGCTCATGCTGCCGCCGAAGATACTGTTCATAAGCACAAAGGCGTAGTATTTTTCATCGTCCATGGAAACGCTTGGCGTCGCCAGGCAAATGTGAGTCTGTTCGATGTCTTTTACCTTTACATTGAAGCTCTGATGATAAGGCTTTAATTCTATGGACGTCGTTTTCTTTTTGGCGTTCAGGGATGCCAGCTTATTTTCAAACATGGAGATGATCTTCTCTTCGTCGAAATTGCCTACTACCGCCACCACGATGCTGTCTCTGGCGTACTTTTCCTGAAGATAGCCGGTCAGCTTTGTTCTGTCGATGTCTGCCAGACTTTCCGGAGTTCCCAGGATGCTTCTGCCTAAGGGATTGCCGCTTGACACCAGCTCGGATATGGTGTCGTATACGTCGTCGTCGGGACTGTCCTTGACCATCTTGATCTCTTCGCAGATGACCTGACGTTCCTTGTTCATCTCTTCTTCATCGAATTTAGATCCGGTGATCATGTCCAGCAGGATCTCCGCACCATCGTAGATATTGGAAGATAAGGTTTTGATGTAGTAGCAGGTGGCTTCCTTGCCTGTGAAGGCATTGAACATGCCGCCGATTTTATCCACATCGGAAGCGATTTCTTTGGCGGTCCGTTTCTCAGTGCCCTTAAACATCATATGTTCGATATAGTGGGAAACGCCGGATACGTCATCGGTTTCATCAGCGGCTCCTGCCTTGATCCAGATGCCCAGCGCCGCCGACTGAACGTAGTCGGTCTTTTCCATAATGATCGTGGTTCCACAATCCAGTTTTCTCGTTTTTACCATTTTCCCTGGCCTTTCTCTAAAATTATCCTTGTCATTGTAACACAAATAATTGATTTTTCATATACTGCCATTGAATAATTCAGTAGAAATTCACCATACTATGACCATTTTTAAGGAGGTAAAAGATGAATTGTTTTTGCACTTCACCAACCAATACAAACGGAGACTGCTGCAACGCCAACGACCTCTGCAATTTCAGCGGGAACCTGGATGACGTGAGCGCAGTTCCCATCTATGTGCAGAGCGTCTACGATGCTGTAAGATTCCACCTTCAGGGCATGAAAACCGTGCAGGGATTGAAGTTCACTCCGGCAATTCCTTGCGGGTGTACAGTGCACAGGATCACGGAGATCAGATGCAAGAAATTCTTCGATCCGTGCAATGCCAAGGATCAGAACAACCTGACACTGGACATGGAAACAGGCATATCGGGAGCCTACTTCGTCAACGACTGCAAAGGCGTAGTTGAGACCATCGGTCCTGACGGCGTTCCGTCGGAAAAGCTGCTCTTTGCCGACACCAGCTCCTGCGATGAAAGCGGCTGCGGCACGCCTATCTTCGGGACCCAGAATGTCAGGCTGTGGGGCAACATCAACGTCTATATGGATCTGGTGCTCTGTGACAGCTGCGGCAGAGAAAGCACCATGACCGTGTGCGCCGAGGTAAATATCGCCAAGCCGACACACCCACTTGTACTTACCAATTTCTTTGAGCTTTGTATGCCGAGCACCGGCGAGTCCGCATTCCTGCCGAGACTGACGGAGCTGGCAAACGCAGGCTTTACATGCAGGCTTGCCACCAACAGCGCATCCAGAGACATCTGCATCGGACCGAATGGAGAGATCACTGCCAATCTGATCGTTGCTATTTGCGTAGTTTGCGAGAAGAAAATTACCGTTCCGGTACAGCTTTGCGTTCTTTCTTCCGGCTTTGCGGAGGCTCCGCTCCAGGAAAACGCTTCCGGCATCATCAACTGTCCCGGCCTATTTCCTGAAAGAACTAACCCAGCATCTGGCGCCAATAGCTGCGGATCTGTGCCAGACCCTTGTGCTCCGGACCCATGCTGCGATCCATGCTGCCCACCGTCACCTGACGACTGCGGCTGCGGGTGCGGTGATTTCCCACCGCAGACGTGCAGATAGAGGCTGATCCTCTGCGGGCGATGGCCTGGCCGTTGCCGCAGAACCCGGCGCCTTCCCACGACGATTTGCCATTTTCGTTTGTATAGCAAAACAGACCCGATTCCCTACATACGTAAAGGATCGGGTCTGTTGGCTGCTATTTAAATTTTGCGGCAATATTCCACCAACGCTGCGATTTGTCCTTTATCCGAATTGTCAAAGGATGCTTTCAGTGCTTCTGCCATGAACTCATCCTGCGGTGATTTGTCTTTCTTTTTCACCAGGGATTTTCTCATCATTTTCAGCATCCCTTTTACGGCAAAGTTCAGCTTCTCGAAGCGCATCCCTCCGCTCATGTAAAAGAACGGTACGTCTTCCAGTTGGCTTTCCTTTTTCAGGGCTTCTATATCCACCAGATCTGACGGCATGGCTCCTACCGCATATACGATCAGCCTCGCAGGGCCTTTTTTTCTCATGTCCTCGAGACCGTTGATCGTACCGCCGAAGACCCAGCCTCCGAAGATGACCAGGTCGGCATCCTTTATCTCCTGCTGCGCCGCTTCTTTCAGGCTGACCACCTTAACATCCAATTCCTCTGCGATCCACTCCCCGTACTGTTTGGTGAATCCTGTTGAGCTTTGATAGACTACAATAGTTTTCATTTTTTCTCCAATCCTCCATTCTCTTTAAAAAATCTTTCCAGATGATCGATGCCATGCATCAATTTCTTTGACAGCTCATAATACTGACTTATCTCCTCTTCCGTAAACTCCTGAAACATAGCCTCATGCACTTTGCTCCCAAGCTCACTGGACTCCTTTGAAAACCGTAGACCCTTTGAGGTTTTCTTTATGCAAAGGGCACGTGCGTCTTTTGCTGACTTTTCCAGGGTGATATAGCCATCCCTTTCCAAGGCAAGCGCCAGCTTCTTTACATTCTGACGGGAGCACCCCATGACCTCTGCGATTTTGGAAAGATCCGGCGGCTCGTCAAATGCATTGCACACCGCCATCAGAAGCCACTGCTTACATGACATCTCGTTGTATCGGTCGTAGACCGCATGCAGCTTGTTTTCCTGGATGAATACGCCTGCAAACAGCAGGTTCCTCTTCCACCGCAGGTCCGTCCCCTGCGTATCGTAGGTATGCTTTTCCTCCATAATGGCCAATCCTTTCCTCATAAAGTTCAACCTACAATCAAAACATCAAAAACTAAAAAGAGTAAATTGTTACCCTCGTATTATAGTAACAAGTTACCCTTTTGTCAACCACTTTTAATAAGCCGCCTGGTGCAATGTTGAATGAAAAAGAGAATTCCAGTCTGCACAGAATTTAGTCTTACATTCCCA
>JAUNBU010000232.1 GCA_030526925.1 Bacillota bacterium
TGTTCCAGTCTGGTATAAAGCTTCTGACGCAGGGCTTCTGCAATCTCGTCCGCCGTCTCCCGGCTCAATCCTACAATCTCAAATTTGCCGCTGGCCAGGGCGATCTCCACCGTGTGAAGGTCGTACCTTCTGTAGATGGGTCCCTGCTTCACCGTGATGTTCTGGATCCTGATTACCGGGATGATGTCCCTGGTGATAAAAAAGATGCCGTGGACGATCTCCAACTTCTCATCGGACATGAGATACTTCCACTGCTTGTATTCAATGATGGGGTAGATAAAAAGCCCCACTAGCTTGTAGGCGGTCATAAGCCCCAGACCGATGGTAACAACCAGCAAAACGTCCGTCCTGCCTATGATTATGTAGCATACCAGATCTATGATGAATGCCAGCGCCAAAATCAGGAGCAAAATAAGTCTCGTCAGCCGCCAAGCCTTGATGGCGGTTCTTTCAGGTTTCCTGTATTCCATAAAAAATCCTCCCTCGGCAAACCAAAGCCAAAGGAGGATGTCTTTATCCGCAGCGCTTTCAGCGCACCGTTTCACCTACATCTCCAGCTTGTAGTCTCCGTCTTTTATTTTTCCTGCCTTTCTAAGCAGTCTGTCTATGATCAGCGTAACTACCGCCGGCAGAATGATCTGCAGCAGCAGCACTTTCCATAAGGTGTCAAGTGTGAATCCCATATCCGTAAAGGTCCCGATCTGACCTACCAGACCGGACGTACCCATGCCTGCGCCCACCGCAATGTTGGTCATTTGGAACACGCAGGTGGAAAGAGGACCTATAATGGCTCCTGCCAGCGTTGCCGGTACCAGGATCCACGGGTTTTTGAATATATTGGAAATCTGCAGCATGGACGTACCGATTCCCTGTGCCACCAGACCGCCTACGCCGTTTTCCCTGTAGCTTGCCACAGCAAATCCTACCATCTGTGCGCAGCAACCTACCGTAGCCGCACCTGCCGCCAGTCCGGACAGATCCAACATGATGCAGAGAGCCGCACTGGAAATAGGCGCCGTCAGGGCAAGCCCCACAACTACGGAAATAACTATGCCGAAAATGAACGGCTGCCATTCCGTTGCCGTCATGATCAGATCCCCCAGCCGCAGCATACACCAGCCGATAGCGGGACCGATCAGCTTGGCTCCGATAGCTCCTACCACCAATGTTACAGCAGGAGTTACCAGTATGTCAACTTTTGTTTCTTTTGATACCATCTTGCCGAACTCAACGCCCAGGGCAACAGCGACGAATGCTCCCGCAGGGCCGCCTGCCACGTCTATTCCGAAGCCCGTCATGGTGGCGCCCATCATGCCCGTCACTACGCTTGTAAAAATAACGAAAGGCGGGGCTTTAAGTCCCCATGCCACGGCGACGCCGATGGCTGCGCCCATGTACGCCTTCGCCTGAGCGCCCACCTCGATCAGAAATGCCGACACTGCATTTTCCCCAAATAAATTTGCCGTCTGCACGCCGATGGTGTCCAGGATCACCCCGATCAAAAGGGATGCGAACAGCCCCAGCGCCATAGCAGACAATGCGTCCTGCAAATAGCGCTTGGCAGAGATCTCTATATCCTTCCTCTTAAAAAAGCTTTCCTTCTTTACCGTCTGTACGGTCTCTTCCTGTATCGTTTCTTTTTCTTCCATTGTCTTCTCTGTACTATGTATCCGGCTGCTCTACAGCCTGTACACTCCTTTCTCATGATGCAGTGAATCTGCCCGGGAAACGGGTCCGCGATCACGCTCCCCCGGCTTTAACCCTATTGCACTGATTGTAACAGAGTGTACTGCTCGCCTCACTCGACTGTGGTATGATACATGGTAGAAGGAACATACCGCACAAAGGAGGACACCCTACCATGACCACCGACAGAGAGAGAACAGCCGAAAAACGGCGGGAATATATCAGAGAGCAGCTCCTCTATGCGCAGAAGCCCCTGACCGCTTCCCACTTTGCCAAAGAATTATCCGTCAGCAGGCAGGTCATCGTAGGAGACGTTGCCATCCTGAGAGCCGCCGGTCTTGAGATCCTGGCGACCCCGAAGGGCTATATCATCAGCTCGCCGGAAACGGGCAACTTCCCATTTACGGGAATGCTGGCCTGCAAGCATACGGCGGAGCAGCTGCGGGACGAGCTTTACACAATGGTGGACTTCGGCGCTACCGTCATCGACGTGACCATCGAACACGCCATCTACGGAGAGATCTCCGGCAAGCTGGACCTTTCCTCACG
>JAUNBU010000040.1:0-10152 GCA_030526925.1 Bacillota bacterium
CGCAGCTGCGACGCAGAATGCGTCAGCAGGAGCAGCGAGGACATCGCCAAATCTGGTTATGGGGCGTTATGTTTTTCTATGTGGATTTTAGCCTACCTCCAGAACCACCTCTGCCGCCGTCTCATGATAATTCTCACCGCCGGCGACGACGGTTATCACGGCTTTTCCTTCAGCCAGAGCGATCACTTCGCCGGAAGGCAGCACCTCTGCCACTTCACCGTTGTTCACACGGTAGTCGATCTGCTCAGCATTGGTCTGCGCCTTGATCATAGCCTTCTCTCCCACCTTCAGATAGATATGGGATTCTCCTGCCACCGAAAGAGTAGCGCTGGCTTTTTCTATGACCCATCTGCATGTTCTCACTCCATCCGGCTCAAGGTAATTGGTCTCATCGTATTCCAAGTCCACCTGCGCCGTGTAAACGCCCGCATTGATGGCACGGTTGCTGCTGTATCTGGCTGCCACACCGTTAGGAAGTCCGATGAGCGATACAGCCTTTTCCTTCCCATCATAGAGGAAACTGCTCCCGTAGTTCCATCGTACGTTGCCCATATCGTAGCTAGCCTTGTCGATCCGCCACTTACAGTCCTCAACAACGGGAGCTTCGTAGTTTTCCTCATCGTAGGAAAGCTCTGCGTGCGCTACATAGATCCCCGCATCGATCTTGCTGTTATCCCTGTAGACGGCTGTCACTCCGTCAGGCAGTCCCTTGAGAGAAATGGACTTGGTCTGTTCATCGTATGTGAAAGGCTGCTCGTAGTTCCATCGTACATTGCTCATGTCGTAGCTTGCCTTGCGTATCCGCCATTTGCAGCTTTGCATCACCGGCTGCCGGTAGTTGTGGATGTCACTGATCTTAAGCGCTGCTGCCGCCGTATAGCTCCCCACATCGATAGCCGTGTTGCCGCTGCACTCTGCCGTGACCCCTTCAGGAAGCCCGACCAGGTTCACAAACTTTTCCTTTCCATCGTAGACAAAGCTTTCTTCGTAGTCCCAATGTGCACGGCTCATATCATAGACGCCTTTGTCTATTTTCCAGCTGCACCCTTCCACAGGGTCCGGCTGTTCATAGTTTTGAGGATCCTCAAGGATCAGCTCCGCATTGGCTTCGTAATCGCCCGCATCCACAGCGGTATTCCCCGAATATCCGGCGCTTACACCTTCCGGCAAGCCGGTCAATTCCACGGTTTTTTCCGCTCCGTCATAAATAAAGGCATTATCATATTCCCATGCCACATGACTCATATCGTGGCGCGCCTTGCATATCTCCCATCTGCAGTCTGCCACAGAAGGTATCCGGAAATTATCAGGATCATCCACGCTGAAGATGGCCTCTGCCGTATACACACCGGCGTCTATGGCGCTGCTGCCACTGTAGGTTACATTTACGCCCTCCGGCAGAAGCGCAGGATCCTCCGGTTCAGGCGATTTGAATAACCGCTTCAGGAAGCCTCCTGACTGCTGCGGCTCCGGTTTTTTAAGTGTTACATGCTTTGCCTGTCCATCGTATACGAAGGCTTCTCCGTAATCCCAGAACAGATCGCTCAAGTCGTAGGACGCCTTCAGTATCTCCCAGTCACATCCATGGATCTCCGGCTTTTCATAGTTGACGCTGTCGTATTCAAAATCAGCCTCCGCCCGGTATGCACCTGCGTCGGTCATATTGTTGCCGTGGTATACCGGCGTCACGCCCTGCGGCAGCCCTGTCAGAATGATAGCTTTATCCGTTCCGTCATAGACAAAGGCTTCCTCATAGACCCATGCAGCCTGGCTCATATCGTAAAATGCTTTTCTGATCTCCCAGTCACAGCTTATCATGAACGGCATTTCGTAATTTACGGTATCGTAATCAAAGTCTGCCGATGCCGTATAAACTCCTGCATATATGGCTTCATTACCTTCATATTTCGGTGATACACCCTCCGGCAAGCCTGCCAGATATATCCCTTTCACCGTTCCGTCGTAGACAAAGGCTTCCTCGTAGACCCATCGGGCATCGGTCATATCGTATACCGCCTGCTTGATCTCCCAGTTACAGCTTGTCACTACCGGCGTCTCATAATTGTCGGCGTCGTATTCGAAATCAGCCTCCGCAGTATAGCTTCCCGCATTGATCATCCTGTTGTCTCTGTATACAGGCGCTATCCCCTCAGGCAGTCCGGTGAGGATGACCTGCTTCTCGCTGCCATCGTATGTAAAGGCATCTTCATAGACCCATCGGACGTCGCTCATATGGTAAACAGCCTTCTTTATCTCCCAGTCACAGCTGCTCATTACCGGCTCTTCGTAATTCACCACGTCATAGTCAAATTCCACGGATGCGGTGTAAAGTCCCGCAAATGCCGCTTCGTTGTTGCGGTAGCGAGGCGTCACTCCCTCCGGCAGATCCTTAAGGAAAACGCCCTTGAGATTCCCGTCGTAGACGAAGGTCGTCTCCTGATCCCATGACGCCCGACTCATGTCGTAGACTGCCTTTTCGATCTCCCAGCTGCAGTCGCCTATGGTCGGTATATTGAAGTTATCGCTGTCCTCCACGCTGAAGATGGCACGCGCCGTATAGGAACCGGCAGAGACTGCGCTGTTGCCGCTGTACCCGGCAGTCACGCCCTCCGGCAGCCCTGTCAAAGCTACGGTCTTGATCTTTCCATCGTAAACAGGATCCTTCTCGTATACCCACTTGACCTGAGACATATCGTAAAATCCTTTTTTGATCTCCCAGATGTGGTTCTTCACCTGCGGGATATTATAGTTTTCAGGGTCGTCTACCTTGAGCACAGCCCCGGCTTCGTAAACGCCTGCGCAGATGCCGCTGCACCCTTCGCCGTACTCCGCACTTACGCCCTCAGGCAGCCCTGTCAGCCTGATGGACTTCTCGCTCCCGTCGTAGATGTATTCGCCCTCATCCTCCCAGGATACTCCGCTCATATCGTAGTCAGCCTTTGCGATCTGCCACCGGCATCCTGCCACGGCAGGGATCTTGTAGTTGTCCGGATCGTCCACATCCAGGACCGCACCGGCTTCATACCAGCCTGCTCCTATGGCTTCGTTGCCTTCGTATTTGGCGCTCACGCCCTCAGGCAGCCCTGTCAGGAAAACGCCTTTAGTT
The DNA here is from genome assembly GCA_030526925.1 of Bacillota bacterium. Taxonomy (GTDB): domain Bacteria; phylum Bacillota; class Clostridia; order Peptostreptococcales; family Anaerovoracaceae; genus Lentihominibacter. Next base: position 3,107 of record JAUNBU010000040.1, read on the forward strand.
GTTCCATCGTAAACCAGACTTTCATTAAAGTTCCAGCAAACGAATTCCAGGTCATGATCAGCCTTCTTTATCTCCCAGCTGCAGCTTTCAAAAACAGGATCCTCATAGTTCTGCGTATCCTCTACCGCCAGCTCCGCCTGCGCCTTGTAAGCGCCTGCCTTTATGCCGCTGTTGCCGTAATACCGCGCCGAAACGCCATCCGGCAGGTTTTGCAGTACGACCTGCTTCATCGTCCCATCGTAGACCAGCGTTTCATCATAATCCCAGTAAACACGGCTCATGTCACATTGCGCTTTTTTGATCTCCCAGCTGCATCCTTCTATGACCGGGGTATTATAGTTGTTGCTGTCCTCCAGGGTCAGCGTTGCGGCAGCTTCATAGATACCCGTATCCGTCGCCAGGTTGCCGCTGTAGCTTGCCGTAACGCCCTCCGGCAGATTCTTAAGGTATACGCCCTTTTCCTCTCCGTCATATGTAAAGGCATCCTCGTAGTCCCATCCGGCGTCGCCCAGATCAAAGTCCGCCTTGCAGATGTCCCAAGGACAACTTTCCATTAGGGGCATCTCGTAATTCTCTTCGTCATAATCGAATACTACGCCGGCGATATACGTTGCCACATATATTGCCGTGTTTTCGCTGTACTGCGCCGTCACACCTTCCGGCAATCCCGTAAGCTTCACCGTCTTGGCCGTGCCATCATATGTAAAGGCTTCCTCATAGTCCCACCTGACATCGGACATATCGTACTCGGCTTTTTCTATCTGCCAGTGGCAGTCGGAAGCCACAGGCGTCTCATAATTGTCCGGATCCGCCACGTTCAGCGTAGCGCTAGCCGTGTATCTTCCTGCATTCACACCCGTGTTTCCTTCATAAACGGCTGTCACGCCTTCCGGCAGACCTGTGAGAACTACCGATTTTTCTGTTCCATCGTAGACCAGCCTCTCATCATCGGTCCAGTAGGCTCCGCTCAGGTCGTATTCCGCCTTCATGATCCGCCAGTTCAGATCCGCCATAAACGGAACATTGTAGTTGCCGGGATCGTTGGTCATCAATATGGCGCTCGCCTTATATGAACCTGCATCGACTGCCGCATTCCCGCTGTACTCAGCCGTCACACCTTCAGGAAGTCCTGTCAGAACTACCCGCTTTTCTTTGCCGTCGTATACCAGATCATCCTCGTAGCCCCATGCCACCCCGGACATGTCATAATCGGCTTTATGGATCTGCCAGCTGCAGCTTTCCGCCGCAGGTACGTTGTAATTGCCGGGGTCTGCCACTGTGAAGACTGCCTTCGCCCTGTATTCTCCCGCAGACATTTCACTGTTTCCCTCATATTCTGCGCTCACGCCTTCAGGCAGGTTCTCCAGCAGGACGGATTGCACGTCACCGTTGTAGACCAGCGGCGTCTCATATGACCAGCAGACACGGCTCATATCCGGATCTGCTTTCCGGATCCGCCATCTGCAGCCGCCGATTTCCGGCGCTTCGTAGTTGTGCTCATCGTACTCAAATACAGCAGAAGCCTGGTAGTCTCCCGCATCCACACCCTGATTATTGCTGTAAACCGCAGTTATCCCTGCCGGCAGATTTTTAAGCGAAATGGACTTCATCTCTCCGTCGTAGACCAGATCGTCCTCATAGTCCCAGAAGACTTCCCTCATATCATAAACAGCCTTCTCGATGGCCCAGGTAAAAGGCTCCATCTCAGGGTTCACGTAGTTGTCCGCATCATCTGACGACAGGATGGCATGGGCTTCATATACTCCCACTTCCACACCGTTGTTGCCGTAGTAAGCCGCATTGACTCCTTCAGGCAGCCCCTGCAAGGAAATGCTCTTCATGCCGCCATCATATGTAAACGGTCCTTCGTATGCCCAGAAAACTCCGCTCATGTCGTGCACCGCTTTTTTGATCTCCCAGATGCAGCTCCTCTGATCCGGGATCTCGTAATTGGTATGGTCCTCCACGTCGAATCGGGCTACGGCTTCGTATTCTCCTGCCATGATACCCACATTTTCTTCGTAGGATACGGTAACGCCCTGCGGAACTCCTGTAAGGGCTACCATCTTCATGTCTCCGTCATATGCAAAAGGCACGCTGTAGTCCCAGCTGACGTCGCTCATATCATATGCTGCTTTTTTTATCTCCCAGGTGCACGGCGCTATCTCTCTCGGCGGAAGGTAGTTCTGTTCATCATACCGGAACTGCGCCGTCGCCGTATATACTCCTGCCCGGAAACCGTCGTTGCCCTCGTAGAGAGGCTTTACCCCGCGCGGCAGCCCGGTAAGGAAAACGCCCTTTAGTTTGCCGTCATATGTGAAAGGCTCCTCATAACCCCATTTCACCTGATCCATGTCGTAGCTGGCTTTTTGTATCTCCCAGATGCATGACCGGACTTCTTCCGGCATCTGATAATTCTCTACGTCGTAGTACAGCTTAGCCTTGGCTTCATAGAGCCCCGTATTGACGGCTTCATTCTCCTCGTACTGGGCGGTAACGCCTTCTGGCAGCCCCGTAAGTATCACTCTCTTGACACGCTGATCGTATACGAATGGATCGTCGTAATCCCATCTGACGCTGCTCATATCGTATACTGCCTTGTCGATAAGGATCTTGACGCTGTCCGAGTATACCGTCCCTACGAAATTCGTCGCATAATACCTGATGTAATATCCGTCTAAAGCTACAGGCGGGATAGAGTCCAGATCATAAGGCTCCCAGTCAAAGGCGCCGTCAGGACTGATCTCCGCACCGAAAGCCGTAAGCTCTCCGTTGTGGTCATCTATGTCAGGCATATTCAGGTTCGGTCTGTTCCCGTAGGACACCGGCTCCGGAAATTCAACTTCTCCGATGGACGGAACCGTTGCCCAGATGGCATAGAGCGCCGTATCGGAGCAGATAGGTCTCAGGTCGCTGTGCTCCGCATATCCGGTCCCCGTCCCGTTTCGTCTCGTGTTCCATTCTTTAAAGACGTAGCCTTCCGGTGCGGTCAGCACATGCTCCGCCACCTCAGGCGTTTCTCCTGCCGGATAGGATGCGCTGTAGTCAGCCATGTTGCCGCTGCCCCCGTTGGCATGGTAGGTCAGCTTAAATTCCTGCCCTTTCAGATAATATGTCTCCTCTACGCCTCCTGCCACCTCTTCCGCAGGGTATTCCGTATCCGTAGAAACGGCGGTCCATAATACTGCCCCGTCTTCTCCACCGTCGGGAGAAACCGGAAGCGAGCATGAAGTAGTTCCGTCGCCTTCGAAGAGGAATTTTTCTCCCACAGTGAGGGATGCCAGTCCCGAGCAGCCGGTAAGCAGGTCGCTCATATCGCTTACCTTGCTCGTATCAAATCCGGACAGATCCAGACACTTGAGGCTGTTGCAGTACATGAACATATTCTCCATGTTGGTCACCTTGGATGTGTCAAACCCGGAGACATCCACTGCCGCCAGATCGTTGCAGGAACAGAACATGCAGCTCATGTCCACCACATTGGAAGTATCAAATCCGGATACGTCTATCTTTCTCAGCCTGTTGCAGTTGCAGAACATCCAGCTCATATCGGTGACTCTGGATGTATCAAAACCGGAAACATCCGCAAAAACCAGATTTTTGCAGTTCATGAACATGCTGATCATGTTGATCACATTGGAAGTGTTAAAGTTGGAAAGGTCTATGTATTCGATGCTGCTGCAGCTGCTAAAAAGACCCGAAAGACCCGTCACATTGGATGTGTCGAAGCTGGACAGATCCAGCTCCTTGAGGCTGCTGCAGTTTCGAAACATCCAGCTCATGCTGATCACATTGGATGTATCGAAGCCGAGCAGATCCAGTTCCTTCAAGCTGTTGCACCCGTCAAACATCCTGCTCATGTCCCGAACATTGGAAACATCAAATTCCTCTCCGAAGACCAGGTCCTCAAGGTCGGAGCAGGAACGGAACATGGAGTTCATGGACACTGCATTGCTCGTGTTCAATCCTACCAGTACAGCGCTGATAAGCCGGCTGCAGCCGTGGAACATGTGATTGAGCGCCGCATCTTCAGGCATGACCACATCTCCCAGTATCCTGACGCTCCTGATCGATTCTCTGTATTTGTACCAGGGAACGCTGCTGACGGAGGTAAGCGCTCCGCCGGTCCCTTCTTTGATGATCAAATCACCGTAAGCGTTGATTTCCCAGGGACAGGTTCCCCAGATGCCGCTTCCGATGATTCCGTTTTCATTTCTCAAAGCCTCATAGTTTTCAAATCTGTTATCCAAAACTTCACCTCATACCAGTACATTTAGTTATCATTTTCACCATATTTTGTTACAAAATCATTACATAAAAAACACCTCTTAATTATCTCATAATTAAGAGGTGTTGGCAAGACGACATCCTAAAGAATCACAGAATTTTCAGCGAAATTCCGGCTTTCTCTATTTTATGATCTCGGCTACCGCATCAGGTCCGCAGCCTGCTGCATTTCCTTCGTCCGTATCCAGGTGTACTTCTCTTTCGTGAGTAGGGCCGGAACGAACCAGTACGTTATCGAAGATCAGTCCTCTTTCTCCGTCCACCTTCAGGCATACCACATCCTTATCCTTGACTCCGGCTTCCTCAGCCTGCTCTGGGGAAAGGTGTACGTGTCTGAGGGCGATCATAACGCCGTGGTCAAGCTCTACCTCTCCGCAAGGTCCCACCAGCTTACAGCCCGGTGTTCCTTCCAGCTTCCCGGATTCTCTGACCGGCGCTTTGAGCCCGATCGCTCTGGCATCGGTCATTGCCAGCTCTACCTGCGTCTCCGGTCTTGCCGGGCCCAGGACTCTGATGCCTTTGAGTGTTGACTTCGGTCCTACTATATCAACCTTTTCTTCAGAAGCGAACTGTCCCGGCTGAACCAGATCCTTTGTCGGCGTCAGCTCGTGACCCTTCCCGAAGAGAATATCGATGTGATCTTTCTGCAGATGTACGTGCTTGTTGGATAATCCAATTTGAACTTTATAACCCATGTTGCTTCTCCTTTTCTCTGTTATGATTCTTCCTTATTCTTCTTCCAGATACGTTATGTACGGAAGGTTTCTATATTTTTGATCATAGTCAAGACCGTATCCTACGATGAACCTGTCATCCACGGTGAATCCTATGTAATCAACGTCTATCTCCGCTCTTCTGCCATCCGGCTTATCCAGCAGAGTACAGATTTTAACGGTTTTGGCGTCTCTGTTTTCCAGATAGCTCTTAAGATAGCTGAGGGTAGTCCCCGAATCCACGATATCTTCCACGATTATGACGTTCTTGCCTTCGATATCCGTATCCAGGTCCTTGTTGATCCTGACGATACCCGATGATTTGGTGGATGCGCCGTAGCTGCTGACCGCCATGAAATCTATGGTCATGTCCAGATCCACGTTTTTCATCACGTCTCCCATCCACAGGACCGCTCCCCGCAGTATCCCTACCAAAACGATTTCTTCCCCTTTAAAATCCTCTTCGATCCGTCTCCCTATCTCCGCAGCCTTCCGGTCGATCTGCTCCTGGGTGATCATTACCGTTCCTATCGTATCTCTTTTTCTGTCCATTTGCTTCCTCTCTCAGCTCTTTTTATTTTCTTCGTTCTTTTTATCCTTTGCGTCTTTTTCGTCTTCGTCTACTTCATATTCTACATCATCGACGACTGTTTTGCCACGATATTTTTTGGAAAAATCCTTGGTCTTGCCGCCGGTCCAGTATTTGTCCAGCTCGCTGCTGAGATACCACAGGATAAACAGCCATAAAATCAGGTCGTCGATCCACGCTATAGGGAACAAAATAGGCGGGATCAGATCCACCGGAAGGAACAGGTAGATGATACCCAGCACGATGATGGCTTTTTTTCTTTTAGGCACCGAGCGGTCCGCCATCATGAACCTGATGGCCTTGATCCTCTTTATGAGTACTTGAAATCCTAAAAACTGCATTTATCCCTCCAACAATCGCTCCATTTCCTCCAGCAGCTCCTCGTATCCTGTCTTTTTCAGGGAAGAGACAGGGATGACCTTATCTTCTCCCGACATCTTCAACGTCTGCTTGATAAGCTTGATCTGTTTTGGCATCTGGTTTCTCGAAATCTTATCGGCTTTGGTCGCCACCACGATGCCTGCAAGACCGAAATGCCTCAGGTAATCGTACATCTCCACATCCTGCTTGGACGGGACGTGGCGGATATCCACCAGCTGGACCACCTTCAGAAGATTCTTGCGGTTCTTAAGGTACCGCTCGATCATAGGACCCCAGCCTTCGGAAACCGACTTGGAAACCTTGGCATAGCCGTATCCCGGCAGATCCACAACTCTAAAATCGTTATTCAGCAGATAAAAATTGATGGTCCTGGTCTTGCCCGGACTGCCGCTCACTCGCGCCAGCTTCTTCCTGCCGGTGATAAGATTGAGCAGGGATGACTTTCCTACGTTTGACCTGCCTGCAAAGGCTATTTCCTTCAGGTTTTCCGGCGGGTACTGCTCCGGTCTTACGGCTACCGCTTCCAAATCGGAGTTTTTGATAATCATTTTGGTATCCTTTTACTTTTCTTTTACAAGGACATGCTTCAATGCGTCGTTTACGTTCTTTATGAGGACGAATTCCATTTCTTCTCTCACAGCTTCAGGTATGTCCCGGATGTCCGCTTCGTTTTCCTTAGGCAAAAGCACCTTCCTGATGCCTGCCCTGTGGGCTGCCAGCACCTTCTCACGGATGCCTCCAACCGGCAGGACCTTTCCTCTCAGGGTTATCTCTCCCGTCATTGCCACGTCCTTTCTCACAGGTATGCCTGTCAGCGTGGAAATGATGGCGGTGCACATGGTCACTCCGGCGGACGGTCCGTCCTTTGGCGTAGCCCCTTCCGGAATGTGGATGTGCAGATCGCACTTCTTATAAAATTCCTCGTCTATCTTCAGCTTATGGGCTGCGGAGCGGATATAGCTGATGCCGGCTTTCGCCGATTCCTGCATCACGTCTCCCAGCTGTCCCGTAAGCACCAGCTTGCCTGTGCCGGGAACTGCCGTGGTCTCGATGAACAGCGTATCTCCGCCTACGAT
>JAUNBU010000040.1:10252-12910 GCA_030526925.1 Bacillota bacterium
CTTAGTCAGACCGTTTTCCTTTACCTGTTTAGGAACCAGGTAATTCTCTGCGATCTTTACCTTTTCCTCTTCCGTATAGCCGCTGACCTCGATGACTTCCATTCTGTCAAGGAGCGGTCTTGGGATGGTGTCCGTGGTATTTGCCGTGGTTATGAACATCACCTTGGAAAGGTCGAAAGGCACTTCAAGGTAGTGATCTGTAAAGTCTTTGTTCTGCTCAGGGTCCAGTACTTCCAGCAGAGCCGAAGCCGGATCGCCCTTGTAGTCGGCTCCTATCTTATCCACCTCGTCAAAGAGGAAGACCGGGTTTTTCGTGCCGCTGTCCTTGATGGCGCTGATGATCCTGCCCGGAATGGCTCCTATATATGTCCGTCTGTGTCCTCTGATCTCCGCTTCGTCACGCACGCCGCCCAAGGACATTCTGACGAATTCCCTGTCGATGGACCGTGCCACGCTCTTGGCGATGGAGGTCTTGCCCACTCCAGGAGGGCCTACAAGACACAGTATTGGTCCCTTTAAGGATTCCGAAAGCTGTACCACAGCCAGATACTCCAGAACTCTTTCTTTTACCTTATCAAGACCGTAGTGGTCCTCGTTAAGGATGTCTTCTGCTTTGTTGAGATCGATATTGTCCTCGCTCTCCTTGTTCCAAGGCAGAGCCAATATGGTCTCGATATAATTTCTGCTTACCGTGGCTTCCGCAGAGGACGGCTGCATCTTGGAAAAGCGGTTGATCTCTTTTTCTACTTTGTCTTTTGTCTTTTCCTCCAGCTCCAGCTCTTCCAGCTGCTCCAGGAAGCTTGCAACTTCGTCTTCCACATCTTCCGTGACGCCCAGCTCCTCCTGGATAGCGCGCATCTGCTCCCGCAGATAGTATTCCCTCTGGTTCTTGTTGATCTGGGATTTTACCTTGGTTGAGATGTCCTGTTCTATGTTGAGTATCTCGATCTCCTTCAGAAGTACGCCGTTGAGCTTTTCCAGCCGGATTTTAGGATCGAGAGTCTCCAGCAGCATCTGCTTGTCTTCCAGCTTTATCTCCAGATGGGATGCGATCATATCCGCCATCCTGCCCGGCTCCTCGATGCTGACTACCGTGGCGAATATCTCCGGCGCCAGGTTCTGATTGATGCTGATATATTCGTCGAAGTTGGTCAGGACCGTCCGCATCAGAGCTTCCGATTCTGCATCGTCGATTGCCGGTTCATCCTCTTCTATCTTCTTCACCCTGCATTTGAAATAAGGAACTTCAAACAGCATTTCCTGGATCTCTCCTCTGGACACGCCTTCTACCAGGACCCGGATGGAGTCTCCCGGCAGCTTGAGCATCTGCTTTATCTTGCCTATGGTCCCTATATGATAAAAATCCTCCGGCGTAGGCAGATCCGTGCTGTCGTCTTTCTGAGACGCCAGGAAAATGTGCTGGTTGAGCACCATTGCCTTTTCCAGAGCGTTGATGGATTTTTCCCTTCCTATGTCAAAGTGGAGCACCATATTGGGAAATACGGATAACCCTCTCAGTGGTATCAACGGTAATTCCATGGTTTCTCCGTCTACAGCTTCCTCCGGGGTCGTCTGCTCTTCCGGTTTGAGTTCATCTATCTCTACGGGCTTTTTTACTTTTTCGTCCATGAATTCTTTCCTCCTTTATGTATATAAACAGGGCGACTTATCAAGCCGCCCCGCGTTTTACGCCGTTTCTGCTGTCTTTCCCTTCGCTTTCGCGCGTTTCGGCTCAGCCAGTATAAGTTCCGGTTCCTTTTCTGCCTCTACGGTTTCTTTCGTTATGATGCACTTGTTCACATCGCTTCTGGACGGAAGCTCATACATGATGTTGGTCATGATCTTCTCCATGATACCCCGCAGTCCTCTGGCGCCCGTCTTTCGCTCGATGGCTTTCTCTGCGATGGCTTCAATGGCTTCTCTGTCTATCTCCAGCTCCACATCATCCATGGCGAACAGCTTCTTGTACTGCTTCAGCAGCGCATTTTTCGGCTCGGTGATGATCTCCACCAGGGCATCCTTGGAAAGCTCCTGCAGCGTCACCATAACCGGCAGTCTGCCGATAAATTCAGGGATCAGTCCGTATTTGAGAAGATCCTCCGGCTGCAAGTGCTTCAGGATTTCTTCCTTCTCCATCTTGTTGCTCTCCACGTTGGAGTTGAAGCCGATGGTCTTTTCTCCGATCCTTCGCTGTACCACCTTATCAAGTCCGTCAAAGGCTCCTCCGCAGATGAACAGCACGTTGGTGGTGTCAAACTGGAGGAAATCCTGATGGGGATGCTTCCTGCCTCCCTGAGGCGGCACATTGGCCACCGTCCCCTCCAGAATCTTCAGCAGCGCCTGCTGTACCCCTTCACCACTGACGTCTCTGGTAATGGATGGATTCTCGGATTTTCTCGAAATCTTATCTATCTCGTCAACGTAGATGATGCCACGCTGTGCTTTTTCGATGTCGTAATCAGCCGCCTGAATCAGCTTCAGCAGGATGTTCTCCACATCCTCTCCCACGTAGCCCGCCTCCGTCAACGCCGTGGCGTCCGCGATGGCAAAGGGTACGTTGAGGATTCTGGCCAGAGTCTGAGCCAGCAGGGTTTTCCCGGAGCCGGTGGGGCCCACCATGACGATGTTGCTCTTCTGCAGCTCCACATCGTCGTCCTG
>JAUNBU010000041.1 GCA_030526925.1 Bacillota bacterium
TAAATATCTTTTTCGTCATGGCTTCCTCCTATCTTGTATCCGATGCCCCGCACCGTCTCGATGATCTTGCCGCCATCGCCCAGCTTGGAGCGCAGCGTCCTGATGTGGACGTCCACCGTGCGGCTTTCCCCGTCGAACTCGTAGCCCCATACCCTGGATAAAATCTCATCCCTCGTCAGAACTATCCCTTCATTTTCAAAGAGCAGACAAAGAAGCTCGAATTCTTTTAATGTCAGCGTCACATCGTGTCCGTCCACTCGTATCAGGTGTTTTGAAGGGCATATGTAAAGGGCACCCTTTCTATATTCCACAGGGCTTTCTTCCTTTCCGGTCCTTCTCAGCAGAGCCTTGACACGGGAGATCAGCTCCATGGTGCCAAAAGGCTTTGTGATGTAGTCATCCGCTCCGCTGTCAAGCCCCAGAACTTTATCGTATTCCGTGCCCTTGGCCGTCAGCATGATGATGGGAAGCTCTTTCGTTTCGCTGCTGCCCCGAAGCTTTTCTAGAATGGCAAGCCCGTCTTCGTCCGGCAGCATGATGTCAAGCAAAAGAAGCCCCGGCTTTTCCACCTTCATGGCAGCCCAAAACTCCCCGGGATGTCCGAAGCCCTTTGCTTTTAGCCCCGTATTGTTCAAAGCATAGATCACAAAATCTCTGATATTGTTGTCGTCTTCCAGAAAATAAATCATACCCGTTCCTTTTCTTTCAGTTCTTCGTTAACGTGTTCTCCCGTGATGGAGAATATGACCCACTCGGCTATGTTGACCGCATGGTCGCTGATCCGTTCCAGATACTTGGCGATCATCAGGATGTCCACGAAGGCTTCTCCCCTGCCTCTGTCCTGCGCCACGGCGCCTATCAGGTCCTCTCTCACCTGGAGAAACAAATCATCCACTATATCATCCTTTATTATAACATCGTTGGCAAGTTCCATGTCTTTCTTTACGAAGGAATCTATGCTTCCCGTCACCATCTCGATGGCGGTTTCTGCCATTTTGCCGATGTGAGCCTGGCAGATATTCCCTGCATCTTCCTTCATGGTTCTGGTGATCTCCGCAATATCGTCCGCCTGATCCCCGATACGCTCCATGTCTGAAATCATCTTCAGCGCCGCCGATATCAGTCTCAGGTCGCGGGCCACCGGCTGCTGCTGCAAAAGCAGCTTCAGACACATGGTCTCTATTTCACGTTCCCTGTCGTCGATTACCTTGTCCGTTTCGTAGGTCAAACGGCGCATCTCATCGCTTCCCTCGTTGAGCGCCCTTACCGCATAGGTGATGGCTTCCTCGCACAGCGCCCCCATATCTATCAGCATCACATTGAGCTGTTCCAGTTGTTCATCGAATTTCGCACGCATCAGCCAAACCTCCCTGTAATATAATCTTCGGTACGTTGATCCTTCGGTACGGAAAACAGCGTCTCCGTTTCGTTGAATTCCACCATCTCTCCCAGCAGGAAAAAGGCGGTCTTATCGGATATCCTGGCTGCCTGCTGCATGTTGTGGGTCACGATGATGATGGTGTATCGTTCCTTCAGCTCTATTGCCAGGTCCTCTATCTTCGACGTGGAAATAGGGTCCAGGGCGGAGGTTGGCTCATCCATGAGTATCACCTCTGGTTCTACAGCCAAGGCCCTGGCTATACAAAGTCTCTGCTGCTGGCCTCCCGAAAGCCCCAGGGCGCTTTTCTTCAGCCGGTCCTTCACTTCATCCCATATTGCCACGTCCTTTAAGGACTTTTCCACTATTTCATCTAATTTTGCCTTGGATCGGATACCGTGTGTCCTCGGTCCATAAGCCACGTTGTCATACACGCTCATGGGAAACGGATTCGGCTTTTGAAACACCATGCCCACACGCTTTCTCAGCAGGTTGATGTCTATGTTGCCGTAGATATCCTCTCCGTCCAGCAGTACCTTGCCGGTGATGCTGCAGCCTTCCACCAGATCGTTCATCCTGTTTAATGTCTTCAGCAGGGTAGACTTGCCGCAGCCGGAAGGTCCTATGAAGGCCGTGATTTCCTTTTCTCTTATGTTCAGGTCAATGCCTTTCAAAGCCTTGAAATCTCCGTAGAACAGTTCCAGATTTTCTATTGTGTATTTGTTCATTTTCTTACCTCGTTGCCAATTTCTTCGCGATAAATCCCGAAAGTGCGTTGATGGCGATGACCATTACCAGCAGCACCACCGCCGTCGCATATGCTTCTTCCGTATATAGGCCTTCCGACAGTAACGCATACATGTGCACCGACAATGTCCTGGCCGAATCAAAGAGACTTCCCGGCACTTGCGCCACCGTGCCTGCCGTAAAGATCAGCGCTGCGCTCTCCCCTACGATCCTTCCGATGGCGAGTATCACACCTGCCAGTATTCCCGGTACTGCGCACGGAAGTATCAGCTTAAATACGGTGTAAAGCTTTCCCGCCCCCAGGCCGAAGCTTCCTTCTCTGTAGGCGTCCGGCACCGACATGAGCGCTTCCTCCGTGGTTCTGATTATCAGCGGCAGGATCATGATTGCAAGTGTCACCGCACCTGCCAGCAGCGAATAGCTCCATCCCAGTGTTATCACGAACAGGATATATCCGAAGAGTCCGTAGACGATTGACGGAATTCCCGATAAGGTCTCCGTCGTAGTTCTTATCGCCTTTACCAGCCTGCTGGATTTTTTGGCGTATTCCGTCAGATGTATGGCGGAGAATATCCCTACGGGAACTGCCATCAGCAGAGATAAAACCGTCATATACAGCGTGCTGATGATAGCGGGCATCATGGACATATTGTCCGTGTTGAACTCCCATGCAAACAGCTCCGGTCTGATATTGGGTATCCCGTTGATGAGAATGTATCCCACCAGTGACAGGAGCACCGCCACCGTCGCCGCCACCGACAGGATGATCAGTATCAGCATTACCAGCGAGCCCGGCTTTCTCTTATACATATTCCAGTTTTGCACCAGTGTTTCTCTTCTGCTCTTTTTCATCACTGTACCCTCCTTTTAAGTGCCATGAAGGAAAGGTTGATGATGAGGATGAAGACGAAGAGCACCACTGCCGTAGCTATGAGGGCTTCCCTGTGGAGCCCCGATGCATAGCCCATTTCCAATACTATGTTGGCCGTAAGTGTTCTGACTCCTGAGGTGATGCTTTCCGGCATGATGGCCTGATTGCCGCAGACCATGACGACCGCCATGGTCTCGCCGATGGCTCTGCCGATGCCCAGGATCACACCTGCGAAGATTCCCATCTTTGCCGCCGGAAGCACCGTCTTGAAAATGCTCCGCTCTTTGGTGGCTCCCAGCGCCAGCGCCCCCTCGTAATAGTATTCGGGAACGGCTCTGATGTTTGATTCCGCTACGCCGATGATGGTCGGCAGGATCATGATCCCCAGCAGGACCGAAGCCGTCAGCAAACACTTGCCGCTTCCGCTTAAACCCTCCTGCACCATGGGAACGATGACCATCAGTCCGAAGAATCCGTAGACGATGGACGGTATCCCTGCCAGCAGCTCTATGGCAGGCTTCAATATCCTGTAAAGTCCTTTCGGACAGTAGCGCGCCATGAAGACGGCGGTCAATATCCCGATGGGTACGCCGATGATTATGGCGCCTGCCGTAACGTAAATGCTTCCAACGATCATGGGGAATATCCCGTACAAGTCCTGCGAAGGCTTCCATGAACGCCCAAGAAGGAAATCGAAGACTCCGATTTCCTTTATGGCGGGTATGCCGCTGGCGAACAGGAAGACACAGATAAGGACCACCGCGATCACGGACACACATGCCGTAACCAGGAACACCACTCTCATGAAGTTTTCTCTGTATTGTCGCATTTTCTGTACCTGTTATGCTTTCCTTTTATGCTTCAATTTGCTCTGCTTCTTTCTGTCTGCGGCTACTGAACGTCAGCCCAGTTGGTGATTTCTCCGATGAATATCTGCATTATCTGCTCTGTAGTCAAGTCCTCTACGCTGTTTTCGCTGTTTACGATGACTGCGATGCCGTCCAGTGCGATGGCCTGGCTTTCAAGTCCTTCTGCCGCTTCTTCCTCTTCCAGCTCTCTTGATGCCATACCGATGTCACAAACGCCTTCGATGGTGCTCTGGATACCTGCGCCGGAACCGGTCTGCTGTATCTCGATGGTAACGCCGCTGTTCAGCTCCTTGTACTTGTCAGCCAGCACTTCCATGACCGGTGATACGGAGGTGGAGCCTGCCAAGGTGATAGTCCCTGAAAGTCCGCTGGCTTCATAAGCTGTCGCATCATCCTTTGCCATGATGTAGCCTTCTTCTTCGATGACAGCCTGGCCGTCGCTGCTCATGATGTAATCGATGAAATCCTGTGCCAGCTCCGAAACCTGGCCGCCCGTTACGATGTTAAAAGGTCTCTGCAGCTTGTAGTCACCGCTCTTCACATTGTCTACCGTAGCTTCCGCTCCATCTACCTTGAGGGCTTTCACGCTGTCGTCCAGGGAGCCCAGGGAGATGTATCCGATGGCCGCCGTGTTTCCTGCTACCGACTGGGTAACTACGGATGTGCTGTTGGAAATCTCCGCCGTATCTACGGTTCTGTCTACGTCCTCCTCCAGAACGCCGGTCAGCTCCGTAAAGGCATCCCTCGTTCCCGATCCTTCTTCTCTGGAGATGACCGTGATGTCTTCTCCCTCCGCATCTGAACCGCCTCCGCCGCAGCCTGCCAGACCAAACACCATGACTGCCGCCAGACTCAAAGTGATGATTTTCGTTAATTTGCTCTTTTTCATTTCTCATTTCTCCTATCTTCAATTTATTCTATGTACTATAGTTTTCTCTGTTGTACAATTTGTATTATAGATGGCGAATGTTAAATGCAAAATCTCACCTCCGTTAAATCTATGTAAAAGATTTTACGATTATCCTGCGAACAGGCCTTAAATGTTACGCAGATGTGAAAACGGGCAGTTCGGCATTTGGATCCGGCGCAAAAAAAAAGAAGGCTATACAGCCTTCCCTAAAAAAAACACCGGTACTGCCCTTGGAGGCAATTCCGGTGTTCTTCTCTGTTTATGCAGCCGGCAGCTTCAGCACCTGTCCGATGTCGATGAAATCAGGGTGTCGAACGATATCTCGATTTGCCTGATAGATATCCACCCAGCGATAGCCGTTCCCATAGGTCTTCTCGGCGATCTCCCATAGACAATCCCCGCTCTCCACCGTATAGGTGGATTCGGAGCCGGATGCTTCAGCTGTATGATCTTTGGAAAGGTTTTTCTTTAAAGAGGATATTTCTTTCTTGCTCAGGCCGATGTCTGCCAGGTATTCTTCAGCAGCGGCAGCCAAATCCATATCAGTCATATCCTCACCCTCTCCGGCGCCCGTGATGATCTGCAGTATAGGCACGAAGTTGCTTTCTATTACGGCCTCATACTGCTCACTTCCCACAGACAGGTGATAGTAATTGATATAGGTCTGCATGTAATCACCTTCTACCTCATCATATGACGCACCCATAAAGCAGGATAGCAGTGCGGATACGAAGCCGCACCGGTCTTTTCCCTCCGTGCAGTGGACAAGATAAGGACCTTCCTGGGATGTAAAGAAACGCATCCCCTCGGCCACGCCGGACCGAAAGTCCGCAGTGCTAAAATCCATCCCTAGTTGCAGCGCCTTTACCTGTCCTTTCTCATAGAGGCTGCGATAATATGGAGAATCGAATCCCGCATCGGTGAAATATGTCTCTATCATCTCGTTGGAATCCGCCAGATTCATCACCGTCTGCACGCCCGCCGCCTCCGCCAGATCGTCCGCATAGGCGCTGCGGCCCAGCTCGTTGTTGACGGGGCTGCTGCTGCGAAAGAGCGCATTTTCTCCCAGCTTGCCGTAGGCTATATTTCGAAAATTGGCAAACTCCTGATCGGAAGTATAGTCCGTCCGGTCATTGGTCCGTTCCAAATGGTGGATCAAATACTCGTCATGATATCCACCCTTCTCACCCATCTCCAGGGAGACGGTCACATCTTCCAAGGTCTCGCCTTTCGGAAATACCCAAGCGTATGTCCCGTCCTCAGCTTCAGTCTTTTCGGCGATACCGCCGGTCGTCGCAAAGTCTCCCATGTTTATGGCCACCGTCAGCACGCCGTCATTGTCTCTGACCAGCATATCTCCTGTCTCCACATCGGAATAGCTGGGACAAAACGGCATATCATAGGCTTTATCGTTGATGGTGACCTTCAGCATGTCGCCGTATTCATAGCCCGCCTCTGACAACTCTTCTGATGATATGCTCAAAACCAGGTTCCCGTATCCATCGATCTCCGTTACCCCTCCCTTAAAGGCTGAGTAATCTGCGGCAGATACAACGGTCGCCGGCACGATCATCATCAATACCAGCAGTAAACTTAAAATTATTTTTTTCATAACAATTCTCCATTGAAACGATTACAACGAACTTCATTTACTCCGGCTTATTTCAGCCCGAACTCCACCAACTTATTGAACAGCTGCCTCCTCGATATTGACAATATATCCGCCACCTGATTCATGTCTTTCGGGTATCGTACCAGCAGTTCTTCGATATAGGCTTTCTCCGCTTTGTTTCTGTATTCCTTCAGGGATTCGGTATAGTCCGTCTCGAACCAGCTTTCCTTGGGATGTCCGCCTTTACCCTCGATGATATCCGACGGCAGGTACTCCTTCTTTATCTCTCCGTGATCCGACAGCACGAACAGCCTTTCTATGACATTTTTCAGTTCCCGGATATTACCCGGATAGCTGTAATTGGTCAAAAGCGCACGCACATCTTCTGCCATTTCCACCTGTTCCTTTTTCATCTCTCTGCTGTATTTATCTACGAAGTAGTCTATAAACAGCGGAATGTCTTCCTTTCGCTCTCTCAGCGGCGGCAGCTCCAGTACGATGGTACTTATACGATAAAACAGATCGCTTCGAAACAGTTCCTTGTCCATGTCATCCTTCAAATCCCGATTTGTCGCCGTTATCAGCCGGAAATCAACGGTTATGGGCGTGCTGCTGCCCATCCTGTATATGGTCTTGTTTTCGATGGCCTTTAAAAGCTTTGCCTGCAAATTGACGGAAACGCCGCCGATCTCATCGAGAAACAGTGTGCCGCCGTGAGACGCCTCAAATAACCCGATACGTTTCTGACTGGCTCCCGTAAACGCACCTTTTTCATGGCCGAATAATTCAGATTCCAAAATGGATTCGGAAAGCGCCTGACAGTTAAGCTCCATGAAATTGCCCTTTTTCCTGCTGCTCTTGTTGTGGATAAAGGAGGCCAGCACTTCCTTTCCAGCTCCCGACTCTCCCAGGATCAATATGTTAGACTCGCTGGCGGCTGCCCTTTCTGCCAAAACCAGCAGCTGACGATACTTTTCATTCCTGCTCTTCAGCATGTAGTCGCCGCTGACCTTTTCCTTTAGTATCTCATTCTTCCTTTTGGTTGCACGCATATCCTTGATCTTGCGGATCTCGATCAGCAGCTCTTCCGGATCATTTCCTTTAGTGACATAGGTATAAGCGCCCGCCTTCATAGTCTCCACCGCCCGTTCGATGGTGCCGAAGGCTGTCAGCATCAACACTTCGCAGTCGTAGCCCCTTTTCTTGATCTCCTTCAGCAGCTCATAGCCATCCATGACCGGCATGTTCAGATCGGACACCACGATGTCGAAATCGCTCTTTTCAAGGATCTTCAAGGCTTCCTCTCCGTTGTTGCAGGTATCGACCGCATATCCCTTGCCCTCCAGGATCATCTTCAAGACCTCACAATAATCCTGTTCATCGTCCACTACCAGTATCCGCATGTTTTCTTTTATCATCAGTCTTCTCCCTTTTCATGCAAAGGCAAAACGATCTTGAATCTGGTCCCTTCGCCCGGTTTGCTTTCTACCTGGATCTCTCCGTTCATTTTATTGACTTCATTGTATACGATATAAAGCCCTAAGCCTGTTCCAGTGCTTTTTCCCTTGGTTGTAAAGAACGGGTTGAATATCTCCTCCATGATGTCTTCCTCGATGCCGGAGCCTGTGTCTTCCACTTCAATATAGAACAAGTCGCCGTCTTTTGCAAGGGTTATCGTCAGCTTCCCTTCCTGTTCCATGGCGTCCGTTGCGTTGGTTACCAGATTCATCAAAACCATATCCAGCGATTCTACAGCGACTAACGGCTCGATTTTTACCCGGCACCTTATGGTTAAATGAATGTTTTTCTTCTTCAAAAGATTTTTGTTGAGTGTCAAAAGAGATCTGACATGCTGTTCCAGATCGATCTGCTCTCTCGCCTTGACGGATACTCTGGAAAAGTTCAGCAAGCTGTTGATGATTTCTCCTGAATCGTCTACGGCTTTTTCGATATGGGCAATGGCCTTCGCCTTCACCTCCTCATCATCCATGTTCTTCAGAACGTAGCAATAGTTCCGGATAATTCCCAACGGATTGCGGATCTCATGTGCCACCCCTGCCGCCAGCTGTCCTACGGCGATCATCTTATCATTTTGCAGCATCTGGCGCTCTGCCATTCTCTCATTGGTCACGTCCATAGCCATGAAGAGCAGCTTTTCCGTGACGCCTCTTATATTATCTATAGGGAACAGATCCAGCACCAGCGTCTTTCTCTTCAGCTTGACCTCCATGTTTCGCAAAGACCCGGCCTTGCCGATTTCCTTTACGGCAGCTTTTAACTTATCCCTGTCCTTTCCCTTTAGATCCAGAACGTCCCAGATCTTCCGGTTCACCAGATCGGTCTCCGCAAAGTCATAAAAGGCTCTGTTAATGTCGGTGATCTCTCCTTCCAGATTCAGCTCTGCCATATAATGTCCCACACCATCGAAGGTGGTTCGCAGCTCCCGCTTGCTCTCCGTCAATTTATTCATCCTGTCGGTCAGTTCGCTGTACAGGTTCTTATTGGACAGATAATAGATAAAAAACGCCATGAAGACAGCCGCAAACACGATCAAAATCAAAATATATATCTCTCCGTAATCGTTTTCTCCATAAAGAGGCGCTTGTCCCGCAAACCACTTTTCTCCCGCTCTGTAAGAAACCAATGTTTTATTCATGCCATGGACACATTTGTTTATTATGCCGTACAGTGCATCTTCTTCATCGGTAATTATACAGACGTTGTAGCTGTACAGATCTTCTTCCACTCCCGTAAAGTCCGTTTCGCCCGCCAATCCGATGGAAATTGCGCTCTTGTCTCCTAAAATCAAATCCGTTTGCTCCGCCCTGGCATATTCAAGGGCTTCTTCACCGGTTTCTGCAAAGCTCCAGGAAATCTTTTTACCTTTGTATGTTATCTCGTCTAAACGATCTTGGTCCAGCCGATCTGTCATGGCTATTCCGGTCAATCGCTCATTGTTTACGGAATTTTTATTTATGTAAAGTTTTCCGTTTATCTGCAGAATAGGCGCTGTGAAGTAAATTTCCCCGCTTTGGTCGCGAAGATTTTCCGTCACCACTTCCAGACTGCAATCGGCTTCTTTTCTGTCGGTTACCGGCTCTACGAGAAGACCGGATTCTTCCAACATTCTGCCCAGATATTCATTCAGATACCCTTCTTTGCCATCTTCCATCAAATATCGCAGATCTTCCTCCACGTAGACGCGAATGCTGTCCCGCTGCGACATATATTCACGCTCCACTTGATTGAATTCCACCGTATAATTCCCATGCTCTTCTTCGGCGTTGCTGTTTTTTATGAACAAGTGATAAATTCCCACTATAACCAAAACAAATATTATTCCTGCCAGGAGAGCTTTAAAAATTCTATTTTTCATATTTATCTCTCCTTCGCGCATATTTTTCTCCGAATATGAGCATCTCCCGTTCTTCCGCCGAAACACGATGCTTCCTCAATCGTGCCGCAACGGCCAGAATCAATCCCAAGAGCAACCATAAAACGGTAATTAAAAATTCCGGATCGATTTCCGAAAACGAGAAATTATCCAAGATATACAGCAGCAAATAGCTGAAAACAACCAGAAGCGCCACCACGCCAAATGGCATCCCAATTTTAATTTTGAAGGGTCGCAAGAGCTCTTCTTCTTTTTTTCTCAGAATGATAAAGGATATGATCACAAGACAATACGCCATCAATGCGCACAGGGAACTGATATCGACAAACCAGACCAAGGCGTTTCTGCCAAGAAGCGGTGCGATGATACATATGCTCCCCACCAGAAGCGTAGCCGCCCAGGGAGTCTTGTATTTTCTGTGTACCCTTCCGAATACCTTAGGCAAGACCTGTGCTCTCCCCATGGCGTAGACCAGTCTGGTGGCGCCGAGAAAAAATCCGTTCCAGGAAGTAACGATCCCCAATATTCCTCCGAAGATCATCACATAGGAAAAAGCGCTGCTTTTAAAGAGATATGCAGCCACATCCGCCATGGGAATGATCCCCGATGTGCGGACCTCCACGGGGGCTGCGAAAGCAGTTCCCAGTATCATCAGCAGATACCAAATTAGACTGAGCACTATGCAGACTATCACCATCTTACCGATGTTCTTTGGACCTATGTTCATTTCCTCCGCAGATTGGGGAATCACGTCGAATCCGATGAGCATGGCGGGAACCATGAGCAGCACGTAGAAAAATCCGCTGCCGTCTTCTACCAAAGTTCCGATGTTATCCGTGCTGCCGAAGGTGAATCCTCCTATGACCATCACTATGACCACAACGAGCAAAGCGGCAGTAGCCAACACCTGAAACAGCACAGCCGGTCTTATTCCGAACAGATTCAGCAAAGTGATAATCAGAGCACCTACCATTCCCACAACTGCCCATGAAAAGTATACCTGATAACCTGCCACCTCCAACAGCGGTACTTCCAAGGGGATAGGGATAATATAATTCACTGCCGTGGCGAGGGCAATTCCCTCCCATGCGGCAACACCAAGATACGCCATGGACATGATCCAGCCCACAAGCCATGCGGCTTTATTTCCCATGGCACGGTAGGCGAAAACGAACTCTCCGCCGGCTAGAGGCAGCGCCGCCGTCAGCTCACCGTATATCAGGCCCACTCCCAAAATAATCAAACCGCCTATGCCGAAGGCAAGCAGTGCACCAAGAAGTCCGGCTTCCGTAACCCATGTGGTGGTCAGCACGATCCAACTCCAGCCAACCATGGTTCCAAATCCTATAGCGATGATATCGGTTCTTCCCAGAACTTTGCTCAAAGTGTTTTTGTTATCCCTCATACTATTTTCTTCCCGTTATTTCTTCATATAGTAAAATGGAGCGGCTTGCACCACTCCATTATACATATGTTTTATTTTTTTGAAAAGGTTTAAACTAAAATCTCTTGTATTCGTCTCCGAACAGCAGGTATTCTGTTTCTTCTTTGGTAACCTTGCCGTTCTTACCCATCTTATTGGCAACGAACAGGATGATACCGAGAACGATCCATCCGCCTACCAGACACCATTCGATCGGCTGCAGCGGCGTCGGGCTGTAGATCGGCAGATACAGGGAGCAGAAGAACAGTGCTACCACAACTGCCAGGATGCCGATTGCCATGCCGCCCTTTACCTTAAACGGTCTGTCAAGATCCGGCTCCTTCTTCTTCAGTATTATGAAGGACAGGGATACCATGAAGTATGCCACTACCGTACCGAAGGCTGCCGCATTTACAAACCAACCCAATGCACTCTTACCGAGGAGCGGTGAAAGCACGGTGATGATTCCAACCAGCAGGATTGCTGCTACCGGAGATCCGAATTTCGGATGAACCTTGGCAAATATGCCAGGAAGCATCTTAGCTCTCGCCATGGAGAATATAACTCTGGATGCGCCTACGATGAATCCGTTCCATGAAGTCAGGATACCGCACATTGCTGCGATGATCATGATCTTACCGAAGATCGGGCTGCCCAGTGCATAAGCGAAGCAGTTAGCTACAGGAACAGCATCAGGGTCAGCGTTGTATCCTGCCAGCACATCTCCCGGTGTGGACATGGCAACGCCCAGAATCATGATAATGTACCATGTTGCCGCCATAACGATGGCGATGATCATTACTTTTCCTATTTTACCAAGCGGGATTTTCATTTCTTCAGCAGCCTGCGGGATTACATCGAATCCTACGAACATTGCAGGAACTGCCAAAACTACTGCTACGAACCCTTTACCGTCTGTGAACATAGGCTCCAGATTGGTAATATCTCCTGTTACCGTGCCGCTGACGAAAAACGCAACACCGCCGATAGCCATGGCAACGGTTGCCGTCGTCTGGAATACGGCAGATGCCTTGGCGCCTCTGTAGTTGATCAGCGTCATGATAACAGCGCCCACGCATCCGATCAACAGGAATATGCCCGTTACCTCAGAGCCTTGTAATTCATACAACACTCCCAACTCCGGCAACAGTCCGCTGAACAGAAATCCCAATGCATTGGAAAGTGCCGGACCTTCCCATGCTGCTACGCCCAGATATGCCAGGGTGATCATCCATCCTGTAAACCAAGATGCGTTATATCCCATGGCTCTGTAGGAGAATACCAATTCTCCGCCTGCCAGGGGCAGCGCCGGTGTCAGCTCTGCATAGGTCAAGCCTACGAAGATGGACATTATGCCACCTAATGCGAATGCTAAAATTGCTCCAACCGTACCGCCGTTTCCTACCCAGGAACCGGCAAGCATGATCCATCCCCAACCGATCATCGTACCGAATGCCAACGCCAGCACGTCTTTCATGTTGAGTGTTTTTTGAAGTTCTTGTCTTCCTCCATTACTACTCATACTCTTTTCTCCTATTACTTCTCTGACTACAACGAATGATAATGAGTGTGTATTGCTTTTTTATTTGCCTACGCAAGTAGCGATTGCCTTTTCGTAGATATCAAGTCCTGCTTCCACCTGTTCGTCGGTGATGCAAAGCGGTGCCAGGAATCTGATCACGTTGTTGTAGGTTCCTGCTGCTT
>JAUNBU010000042.1 GCA_030526925.1 Bacillota bacterium
CGAATCTGTGTCTGATGCCGAGTTTGATCTGCCGGTTTCCGCTTTGGAATCTGCCGCGCTGCCCTTTACTGTGTTGTTTTCGGCGCTCCGTACTGCTGCACTTCCATTTGCGGAGCCTGGCGCGCTGCCCTTTGCCGGGATGCCTGCAATGCCTCCCGCAGCGTCAGCTGTTGTGCCGCTGCTTGTGTTTCCGGCGGCTGTTTTCGCAAGGTGCTTCATGGCGGCACCTGCGGGGCTATCTGGTTGATCTGATTCCAAAGCCAGCTCCTCCAGGTCCACTTCCACGTATCCAGCAGGCTCAGCCACCTCTGCGCTAGGTGCTTCTGTGGATTTTTCGGCGTTAGGATTTCCGGCAGATGCAGGCGTGATTGCATCCGAAGAAGCCTCCGCCGACGCAGCTTTCGCTGGGCTCGCCGTTCCATCCTCCGGTGGTGACGGTTGGGAGGTCCTCTGCGTATCGAGACTTACCTCCTTGGGTCCGTTCTTCTCTACGGGGCGATCCTGTTTCCCCGTCGGTAAATTGTCGTAAGGCGATATTGTCATTTTTTGCGACCTCCTGTTCCATTCTTTTCCTCATAAAGAATATTCACAGGCAGCCGCCGATATACCATTGATTTGTAAGTTGCTTTAAGGAAGGATCTACAAAATTCGTCAAAAACCTTGTCAAATCCCGCTTAAAATGATTTAATGGTCGATGAGAAAAGGGGAGGTTCAGCGCCATATGATAACAAAACCCGAATCGATATATACCATGATCGTCTGCCTGCTGGTGATGCTGGTCATCGTCGGCTCCATGCTCCTGAGAAAAAAGAAAACGCAGCAGGATAAAGCCTTTATCCTTCTGCTTTGTTCCCACATCCTTCTCCTGTTCAGCGAGATCGTGCTGGGCGCGCTGGAGGGAAAGCCGGGGGTAGGCAACATCCTGATGGTGTTGGCGACGTTCACTTATGTATTATGCATCAGTATCTATTACTGTTTTGCCCGCTATATTTTTTCCCTCATAGGGGAGAAGGCAGTCCATAGCAAAGGGCTGCTAAAAACCCTCGGCCTGTTTTGCATCCTCCCCCTGGGAGCCACCTTCGTATCCATATGGACCGGAAGCGTTTTTTACATTGATGAGCAGAACATCCACCATTATGGACCATATTACAATATCCTGTATCTGGCCATGATCATAGGCGCCATGCTGCTGATACTCGGGGTCATCCTGTATCACCGGAAAGATTTTCGGCGAAAGGATTTCTGGATCCTCATCATCTATCCGCTGTTGCCTACTCTGGCAGGTAGCCTGCATATTTTTCAGTCCTTTACCGCACTCCAATACCTGGTCTTCACGCTGACGCTGCTGTTCATTTATATCAATGTCCAGGCCAGACAAGAAGAGATCCTGATCCAACGGGAGCTGGAGCTGGCAGACAGCCATATGGCCGTGATGCTGAGCCAGATCCAACCTCATTTTCTGTACAATACGCTTAACGCCATAGACCAGCTGTGTTTTGTGGATCCGGAGCGCGCCCACAGAGCCATCCTCACCTTCTCCAAATATCTGCGTGAGAACATGGATTCTCTGTCAAAAAAATCCCTGGTTACCTTCGAGGAAGAACTGGAGCACACGAAGCTTTATCTGGAGCTGGAGAAAATGCGCTTTGAAGAAAATCTTAAAATCGTGGTGGACACTCCATTTACGGACTTCATGGTGCCGGTGCTGACTCTCCAGCCCGTCGTGGAAAACGCAGTGCGCTACGGTGCAAGCAAAAGACCCGGCGGCGGTACGGTCACCATCAGCACAGCGCAGGATGAGACGTGCTGGCGCATCATCGTCGCCGATGACGGTGCAGGCTTCGACCCTGCAGACAGCCTTTCGGATGACGGCAGCATTTCAAACGGCAGAAGCCATATGGGGATAGCCAACGTGCGCAGCCGCCTGACAGCCGCATGCGGCGGGAAACTCCACATTGACAGCAGGCAGGGAAAGGGAACCATCGTCACCATTGAAATTCCCAGGGAGGTGAAACGAATATGAATATCATCGCCGTAGATGACGAGCGTTTGGCATTGTTGGCGGTAGAACGCGCCGTGAAAAATGCCGTACCGGAGGCAGAGCTGACCACATTCCTGTCTGTGGAGGAAGCATTGGAATATGCAGAAAATCACATGGTCGATGTAGCGTTCCTCGATATTGAGATGGCAGGGATGAACGGACTGCAGCTTGCCGGAAAGCTAAAAGATATTTGTGGCAGAACCAATATCATCTTCGTCAGCGGGCACAAGGATTATGCCATCAATGCCTTCGCCATGCATGCCTCCGGCTATGTTTTGAAGCCCATAGATGAGGACCGTGTGCGGGACGAACTGGATAATCTGTACCGGGCTGCGGGATCTGAAGTCAGGCAAGGCGTATATGTCCAGTGCTTCGGGAACTTTGAAGTGTTTGTCGATGGGAAGCCCGTGCATTTTTACAGACCCAAGGCCAAGGAAGCGCTGGCCTACCTGGTAGACCGGAAAGGCGCCAACATAAGCAAAAAGGAATTGGCTGCCATACTGTGGGAGGACCGTCCCTACACCAGGAGCATCCAGTCCCACCTCTACAAGCTCATCGCTCACATCGGCGAAAGCTTGCGAAACGCCGGCGCCGAAGACATCCTCCTGACGGAGCGCGGCTGCTATTCGGTGGACACGGCTAAATTTTCCTGCGATTACTACGACTATAACAGAGGCGACAGCGTCGCGGTAAACAGCTATCAGGGAGAATACATGTCTCAGTACAGCTGGTCTGAGTTTTCCGTCGGCGCTTTCGGGAAATGGGGGGGGTGTGAACCTCCGGTAAGATTAGATATGAAAAAAGCTTGCTCTCGGTATGTCGTGAGTATGTCATGCCTCCTGTATACTAGTTACAGATGTTTATATTTCTGTAACCTCGCAAGATCACGAGGGAAGTATATAGGAGTTTTTTATGATGAGAAGAAAGAAATCGAGAAGGATATTCAGCCTGTTGATGATCGCGATGCTGCTCTCCGTGGGCATTATTTGCCCCCAGAAAGCGGAGGCCGATACTACCTATGACACATATGTACCGCTGACCATAGCAAGCGGATATAATGCAGATGTGATCGTGGAGGATGAGACACCGGAACGGATAAATGGAAGATGGGTAGTGCCAACTGCAGTTCCATTTGATGGAGACAATGAGTGGGCCAATATGGCGCTCTGCAGTGCTACGGTCGCATCGAGACTTAATGCACCAGCAGGACATCCGGGACTTCCTGATGATGGAAGGATAGAGTTTACTTACGGTGGTGGACAGCCCTACGTGTATCAACTGGGGGACTACCGTAAAGCAAATGCCGTTCAGGTAGTTTCAAATGACAATACGCAGTATGAGCTTGTTTTTTCAACTCCCGGAGCCTATAAGAAGCTGAGTTTCTTCGGCGCCAGCGGCAATGGAACAATGCTCTTTACTGCAGAAGTGACTTACACAGAAGGGGATCCAACAGGTAATCTGAGTTTTGAATCTAAAGAATGGAATGATTCTGGAATCGCTAATCCGGATGGTATCAACACCTGCAGAATAAAGATTGCAACCTGTGGGAACGAGTCGGAAGATCTCGTCGGGAGACTAGATAGTACTTATACCCCTTCGCTCTACCATTTTGAGATCGAAGGTCTTGACCCAACTAGGCTTGTAAAGAGTGTTAAATTTAAATGGGAAAGGGATACTCTAACTAGGGGATCGGCGGCCCGCACCAACATCCTGGCTGTTTCAGGCGTCATTGCGAAAGAGGCACCATCAACGCCGACCGGGACCGGATCCACAGATGCCACTACCGACCAGTTCAAGATTTCCTGGAACAGTGTCGATGGAGTCGGTGAGTATAGGGTAGACGTATCGACACGACCGGATTTTAGCAACCTCGTAGTCAACAATGCCAAGACCACCGAAACTTCCTATGACGTTAAAGGATTATCTGCCGGAACAAAGTACTATTACAGGGTCCGTGCAGTCAATAATTCAGGGCAGAGCATCCCTTCTGCTGTGGGCGAAGAAACGACAGAGGCTTTACCGCAAATGCCGACGCCAAATGCCTCTGTAGACAGCGCAGCAGGGAAGATCACAGGATTGACGCCTAACGGAAGCTACACCATCAATGGAGTCGCTTACACTGCCGATGCCAATGGAAAAATAAACATATCAAACGAATGGTACGGAACTACCATCAGCATCATAGCCAAGGGTGACGGATCGACGAGAAGCGACAGCCTTGCACAGAGCCTTCAGATCCCGGCAAAAGACGGCGCAGCAAAAACGCCAGAGACAGGTGATGACCTGAATCTGGGCGGTATCGCAGTTATCATGTTGCTTTCAGCCTTGAGTCTGTATGTGCTGACCAGAAAGAATAAGAAGCTTTCCTAACAGGAAATAAGCTATAAAATCAAATATAAGAATCAGATATGGCGCTGTTGAACTCCTTCTCGGATCACCAGCGCTTTTAATCTGTCGATATGTACGTCTGCTGCGTCTCGGGCTTCGTCGGCTCTGCCGGCTTCGATGGCGCTCAGGATGGCAGCGTGTTCCTCCGGCATGTTTTCCGCTCTGCGGAAGTTATCGTAGTAGATGTATCGGAATCTCAGCACCAGCTCCTGAAGCTGTTCGATCATCTGGACGAGAATTTTGTTGTTGCAGGATTCCACGATGATGCGATGAAAGCGGGTGTCGTACTTGATCATATCCTCCATGTTGCCGGCGCCCACAGCCTCGTTGTAATGCAGGGAGACGCTCTTGAGATCTTCCAGCTGCTCCGGCTTCATTCTGGAAGCCGCGAAAAAGGCAGCAAGCCCTTCCATGTTCTGACGGACCTCCAGTATCTCCACCATGTCCTCGGTGGATATCTGAGACGCATAAGCGCCCCGACGAGGCTCGATGGTCACAAGCCCTTCCTTTTCCAGCTTACGAATGGCCTCCCGGATCGGAGTTCTGCTGACGCCCATTTCCTCTGCCAGCTCAACCTCCATCATTCTGGTGCCCGGCACGATGGCTCCGGTCAGGATCTGCATCTTCAGTTCTTCGTAGACCATTTCACGCAAAGGTCTGTGGTTTTGGATATCGAAGTTTAACATATGTGATTTCCTCGCTTTACGGTGCTTTGAAATTTTCCTGTATGGCTGCGTGACGCTACCAGGTGGTCCTGGTCCAGAAGCTTTCCTTGTTGTCTGCCAGCATTTTGGCGCAGATGGCTTTCGCCTGTTCTCTGCTCCTGCATAGCCCGAAGACCGTAGGACCGCTGCCGCTCATCAATACACAGCCGGAATTGGTTGCATTTTGTATTTTGTTCTTTGTATACACAATTATAGGATAACGCTTTAGCGTGAAATTTTCAAGTACATTCACCATATTTTTTTCGATCAGATGCCAATTATTTTCCTTCAGCCCGCGAATCATTTCCTCGTTGTTGGGACGGACGGGGATATCCACATCATCGATGCCCTGATAAACCTGGGCAGTGGAGACGCTGATGGAGGGCTTGGATAAAACCAGATGGCTCTTCAGTCCGTGAAGCGGTGTCAGCTCCGTTCCCGTTCCCGTGCCCAGAGCGCAGTGGCAGACCAGAGGATCGCCTGCAAAGCGTTCCGTCAGCTGCTCGTTTGCTGCCGCTTGGCCCATGATGCAGAAAGGTACATCGGAGCCCAGCAGTGCACCCAGGTCGCACAGCTCCTTTAGGGAAAGGTCCAGCTCCCAGAGAAGATTGAGGGCGTGGAGTACCGCCGCACCGTTGCTGCTTCCGCCCGCCAGCCCTGCGGCAACGGGTATGCGCTTCTTGATGTCTATGCGTATGCTGCCGCGATGCCCTTTGCCATACCGGTCTATCATAAGCATAGCTGCCTTGTAGGCAAGGTTTCGCTCGTCGGTTGGCAGATAGTGCCGGTTGGTGGAAAGCTCCACCGTAGTCACGGGCAGCTTGTTGTCTTCCCGCCACCGGACCAGAACATCATCGCACAGCAGGATCTGCTGCAGGATCATCTCTACGTTGTGAAAGCCGTTCTCAAGTTTTTCTCCTACGTCAAGGGTGAGATTTATCTTGGCATAGGATTTCAGTTCGATTCGTTTCATTGGATCACCCCGGCGCTTTTTGCACCGCCTCAAATATTTCGGCAGCTTGCCGTTTCTCTAAAAAGCAAATCAAAGTTTTCTAAAAAACAGGTGAGCCCGAAAGCTCACCTGCCGGTTATTTTTTCTTCTTGCCTTTGCCCTTGCTGTTCTTCTGCTTCCCGGTCTGCCCCTTCGGGTTGGTAGTGCCCTTGTTCTGAGGCTTTTGGGTCTTTTTGACCTTGACCTTGTAGTCGCTGCCCACGGCGGCGATAGGTTTTGGAGCAGGAACCCGCTTGTTGGATGCCTTACGTGCCTTTTCCGCTTCCTCTGCCGCCAGCTCCGCATCCTGCGCCTGCTTCTTGGCGAGAGCCGCCTCGTACTTGGCTCTTCTCTGCTTTTCCTTCTCGACGATTTCTTCTACGGATTTGCCGGTTCGTTTGGCTTCCTTGTATGGGTTGATTGGGACGTATTTGTCCTTGTTGTCTTTCTCTGCCTGTTTTTTGGCGCTTCTGGAGGTGAAGAAGATCATTCCGGCGATCATCACACCCATCATGATCATGTAGACCATTGTGGATTGTGACTGGTCAAGGGTTTTGAATGTGATGGTCTGTTTCTTGCCCAGCTGCGTTCCATCGGTGGCACGCAGGCTTCCGTCGATGGTCAGTGTATATTCCGTGTCGCCCTGTATCTGGATGTCGGTGTCAAGAGTGTCGGAAAGGACCATCATCAGCCCCTCTTCCTTATGGCTGTAGTAGACCTTGATAGGGATTTCCTTGCCCTTTTTGTTGGTCATCTTGAAGGCCTTGGCATTTGCCTGCCTGATGCTCTTTGATTCCGGAAGCATCGCTGTATCGAAATAGATCTTCACACTCAGGTTTTCTACGGCGACGCCTGTTGCGCCGTCTTCCGGTGTGGATGACTCGATGCTAAAGTTGCTTTTTCCGGATGCTGCGGTTTCGTCCTCTGCAAAACATGCCGGCGCCAACACGGACACCGCCATTATCATAAGGCAGACTAGCGCACCTATTCTCTTCATTGCTGTTTCTCCTCCGACTTCTTTTTTCTCAATCGTTTAAAAAAATCCCTCATCATGCGGCTGCATTCTTCCTGCATAAGTCCGGTTTCTATTTGTACGAAATGGTTCAGCTTCTGCTCCTGAGGGATGTTGAACACGGAGCCGCAGGCGCCCGCTTTGGGGTCCCCGGTTCCTATGTAAAGCTTCTCGATGCGCGCCAGAACGATGGCTCCGGCACACATGCTGCAGGGTTCTACCGTTACGAACATCCGGCAGCCGGGGAGTCTCCACCCGCCCAGAGCTTTGGCAGCGCTGCGTATAGCTGTCATTTCCGCATGAGCGGTGGGATCCTTTGTCGTCTCCGTCTCGTTGTGACCGCGTCCGATTATCTCGCCGTCCTTTACGATTACCGCACCGACGGGGATCTCTCCCTTGTCGAATGCTTTTTCGGCTTCCTCAAGAGCCGCTTGCATGTACTTTCTCATATACCCAACAATGGTATCACATTTTCGCCGTTCTATCAAGGGAATCTCACGGAATTTTTGGTGCGTGAATTTTTGGTGTGTCGATTTTGCCGAAGCTGATTTTTTTATTTTTGCGGCAAGGGAATTTCTTCGATGTGACCGTTGTACCGGTTTATGGCGGCTATCCAGTAGCCGTATATATTCCTGCGCCGCTCCTCGATGGGAACCTTGTGGTCCTGAGATTCTTCTTCCATGCCCAGGATCGGCTGCCAAAAGACGAAGCCCGACTTGCCCTCATCCGGCTGGTCCTCCGGTAAAAACCTGCCCGGGATGCCCAGAAAGTAGTGGGTGTCGCTCCACCCGTACAAGAAATGACCGTATCGCTTCATAGGATCGTTTGCGCCGGGAGCCACCATAGGGAAAAGGTGGCAGTCGGTGATCTTCCGCCACACGGCGCCCGTCAGGTCTTTCTTGAATGGCAGGATGTCGATGTACTTTTCCTGCTGCTTGGCGATCTTGATGCAGTTGTCCAGTACGATGCGGTTGTAAAAGGGACTGTAGTCTCTCGGGCTGGCGGACCGGCTCTCCGCTTCTTCTGCCGGCAGGCTGAAGCTGCCCTTCAGGACAGGGTGCAGCGCCTCACGGCTGTTGGTTGCCGACATGGCTGCGATGATAGCCGTGGAAAAGTCCCACAGGGCCATGCCGCTGCCGTCCAGGTCTCGCGGATTGATGCGGAAGCTGCCCTCGCCCTTTCCATAAGCCGAGAGGGAGATGTTGCCCACCATGTGGTAGCACCTTTTTTCTTTTTTTGTCCCGGCGAAGATAAGCTTGTAGACGTATTCGCCCTTGGGAAAGAATTTTACATTATCCACTATAGCCACCACCAGACCCTTGTCATCGTCCTGTTCCATCTTCACGTAGCCGCTGATTTCCTTGGTTTTATCCGCTGCGAATCTCCTGTTTTCTTCCTTAAGTAAAATGGGGCTTTTCTTAACTTTTGAAAAATCCATCATGGCCTCCTTGTTAATTCCTGTTTTTTCTAGTAATATATGAATAGATGGTGACAGCTATTCACCGGCAGGAGGCTTTTATGATTTTTGACGTAATCGTTTTGGCAATATTGATAATACCCATGGTCCTGGGTCTCACGAGAGGCTTTGTTTCCATGTTCCTGCGCACCATGGGGTGGATCGTTTCGCTGATTGCCGGATTCTTTCTGGCTCGCCCGCTGGCGGATTTTCTGGCGGACGGATTTCTGGGGACCATTATGGCGGAGTCCTTATCGAGAAAGCTGACAGGTTCCGTACCGGCGGTAGACGCTGCGGTAGAGGGGCTGCCGGGTATCATCAGCGGCGGGTTGACTGCATCTGCCGCCAATGTTTCGGCGCTGTTTGTGGACCTGCTGATGTCTACGCTGATTTCCATACTCAGTTTTCTGGTGATCATCGGGGTGGTCAGATTCTGCTGGCGATTCCTGGTCCGCGGGATTTCCCGCAGGAGGGAGCTGGGCATATTCGAGGGCGCCGACAAAGCGCTTGGTCTTGTGGTGGGGCTGGTGCAGGGGCTGATACTGACTTTTCTCTTTCTGGCAGCGCTGGTGCTCATAGTCAATTTTTTCTGGACAGGCCTTTCGGAGGTTATCGTAGCCGGACTGGAAAATTCCGTTTTCGCCAAGACTCTCTACGACAACAACCTGCTGCTGCTCATAACGGGAGGGTTTTTCTCGTAAAGCAAAGACCTGCAGAACGCAGAATACAAGCCACAGAGCACAAGCCACAGCGTACAGAATAAAACACAACAGAGATAAAAACTACAAAAGCCCATAGGATGGGCTTTTTCTATAGTGTGGATTTATGCAACCTATTTTCGTTTGGATCAATTTGCCCCGCCTTATTTAGTTCTGGTTAGTTAACCAGGGTAGTTAACCGGAGAGGGCGTGCGGTTTACATCGACTTGAAATTTATGGTAAAAATGTCTTGACTTGGGACTTACAGTGTGTTATCATACTTTTAAAGGCAAATTTA
Organism: Bacillota bacterium; assembly: GCA_030526925.1. Classification (GTDB taxonomy): domain Bacteria; phylum Bacillota; class Clostridia; order Peptostreptococcales; family Anaerovoracaceae; genus Lentihominibacter. Next base: position 9,589 of record JAUNBU010000042.1, read on the forward strand.
GAATATATTGGAAGCGACGGCAAATATTTGCGTCAAATCGTTGTTGTTAGGGGTAGTAAAAGAGATTATAATAGAGGTGACAAGAGATGGCAAAAGACAAAACGCTAAAGGGCAGGATACCGAAAGAGCTGGAGGATATGACCCTGCTGGACAGATTTTTGTTCAGCGAAGCCATCGAGGACAAGGAGACGATGGAGCTGATGCTGGGGATCATTCTGGGCGAAGAAGTAGAGCTTAAGGAAAAGCCCCAGGCTGAGAAAGAAGAACGGACCTCTCCGGGAAGCAAACGCGTTGTGCTGGATGTTTTGGGAGAAGATATAAACGACATCCTTTACAACATAGAATCTCAGAAGGAGTTCAGGCGGAACCTGCCAAAGCGGTCAAGGTACTACGAAGGTATCATAACCATCAAGCGGCTGAAGTCGGGAGAGACCGACTACGGTAAGGTGCAGGATGTCTGCATGATCATGGTAATGCCCTTTGATCTGTTTGGGAAAGGAAGCTACAAGTACACTTTCCAGATGAGCTGTGATGAGTTTCCGGACGTGAAGCTGGAGGACGGAGCGACGAGGATCTTCTTGAACACGCGAGGAACCGATCCTGAGGCAGCAAGCGAGGAGCTGATCGCTTTGCTTAAATACATAGAGAACACTACCGATGAAGTGGCAGAAAGCTCCGGCAATCAGAAGATCATGAGGATCCATGAGAAGATCAAAGCTATCAAAGCGAATGAAGATGTGGGGGTGCGATTGATGAATGCGTGGGAAGAAAAACAAGAGACACTGAAAGAAGGATTGGAAATTGGCTCATATGAAAAACAGCTGGAAATCGCTAAAAGAATGAAGGCTAGGGAGATGAACCTACAGGAAATCGCGGACATTACCGGTCTTCCTGAGGAAGAAATCAAGAAGCTATCTTGAAAATGAAGATGAACTGAAGATAATATGATTAAGTCCCACATCTGAGAGATCGGAGTACAGTGGGTACAATATAAACGCTTAAAAGAAGCCGTAGGACCGAAAGGTATAGCTTCTGGAGGCTCCCCAGACTATCTGGGGAGTTTTTCTTTACAATCTGAACCAGCGAAAGGAGCAAAACCATCAAAGCGAGCGATGACGCAGGTGCATGTTTTTGGTGATGGTCCACAACTTTTTCAAAAAAGTTGTGATTTTTCACAAAAAACGCTTGCAATGGGCAAAATTCTTTAGTATACTGTCCATAAATTAAAAATAGATATAGATGATAGAGGGCGCGGAGCAGAAGATGAGATAGGGAGCCGGCAGGTGATGATCTACTCGGAGGCAATCTCCGCCGAACTGGAGCTTCAGGCGTGGAGCTTTGGTGGGCATATGGTCAACAGCCATGTGACTGTCTGCCGGACGGATGTCCGGGAGGAGTGCTATCCTTATATGACGAGAGAGATACATTTCTTTTTTGCGGCAGTTTGCGACGATCCGCAGCTGTTTGCCGCAACCACATGGAAATAATCACAATAGGTCAGTAGGGAAAGCCTTACTGGCTTTTTTATTCGCTCCGGCAAACTCATCCGCACCGTTGTCAAGCCCGCCGTCATCTGTAAAACCAAAGCCAAACCGGGAAGGCAAAGAAAAATCCAAAGACAGGAGGAGAGAACAATCAATATCGTACAAAAATACAACGGCAGAAGCCTTGATTCCATGGCGAAGATCCAGGCGGTCGCAAGACATATAGCCGAAACGAAACACAGATGTGAAGGACTGGTGGTGGTAGCCAGCGCCATGGGGCAGACCACCGATAAGCTGATCGCCATGGCGAAGCAGGCGGGAGATGACATCCCTAAGCGTGAGCTCGATGTACTGCTTGCCACGGGAGAACAGCAGACGGTGGCGCTCCTTGCCATCGCACTGCAGAACCTGGGGATCGAAGCTCAATCCATGACCGGATTTCAGAGCGGCTTTGTCACCAACAAATATCACACCAACGCCAAGATCAAAGAGATCAACACCGAAAAGGTGGAGGAGATCGTCAACAGCGGTAAGGTGGCGGTGGTGGCAGGCTTCCAGGGAATCAGCGAAGAAGGAGATATCACAACTTTGGGTCGCGGCGGCTCCGACATTACGGCGGTAGGCATCGCAGCCCACCTGGGATGGGACTGCGAGATGTACACCACCACCGAATGCATGTATACGGTGGATCCGGAGCTTTATCCGGAAGCGAAACCCATCAAGGCCATCACCTACGAGGAAATGATGGAGATCGCCAATCTGGGCGCAGACAAGATCGAGACCCGCGCCGTGGAGCTGGCAAAGAAGTATAACGTGAAGCTGTTTTTAGGTAAGTCATTGGAAAAAGATAAGAGTAAAGGAACATATATCGTGAATAAGGAAATGATCATAAACGAAAACCTTTTGGTAGAAGATATGCCCGTTACGGGAATGGGCATTCAGGATGAGATTTCGATATTTACCCTGAGGGGCGTACCTGCCGATGGGCAGGCTGTGGCCGAGTGCTTCAGCATTTTGGGAGAGCTGGACATCAACGTGGACATGATCTCCCAGCAGATGATGGAGGACGGGACCTGTACCGTGTCCTTCAGCTGTGATGCTGAGCAGGGCAAGGAGCTGCTGCAAAGTCTAAACCGGCAGGAAGCTTTTAAGGACATCACCATCGACTGCGAGGGCAATCTTGCCATGATCTCCCTGGTAGGCGTGGGCATGGCTACCCATTCGGGCGTAGCAAGCAAGGTGTTCCACATCCTGGCGGAAAACGGCGTGCGCTACTACCACATCACCACGTCGGAAATATCCATATCCGTGACCGTGGAAATGGAACAGAAGCTGAAAGCAGCCATCGCATTATGCAGAGAGTTCCGCCTCTAGCATGATCGAGGTTTGGTATGCGGAGAAAGGTCAAGTCGAAGAAAATAAGGAGAAAATATAGATGATACGAGGATCAATGGTGGCGCTTATCACACCATTCAACGAAGATATGAGTGTCAATTACGATAGGCTGAGAGAGCTTATCGATTGGCACGTAGACCAGCAGACGGACGCCATCTTAGTGCTGGGAACTACGGCAGAGACGCCTACACTGTCTTTGCCCGAGGAAGAAGAAATCGCCAGGATCGCTATAGAGCAGGCGGCGGGGCGTGTTCCCATCGTAGTGGGAAGCGGTTCCAACAACACCATGGTAGCCATCGAGCAGAGCATCAAATACGAAAAGATGGGCGCAGACGCATTGCTGGTCATCACGCCATACTACAACAAAGCCAGCAAAGCAGGCATGGTCAACCACTTTACACAGGTGGCAGACGC